>NZ_JBBIAB010000032.1 GCF_039634785.1 Tistrella mobilis
TCGATCCACACTGCCAACCGCCTACGCCCTGACGCGGGGTGGAGCAGCCCGGTAGCTCGTCAGGCTCATAACCTGAAGGTCGCAGGTTCAAATCCTGCCCCCGCAACCAAGTTTCCAGCAACGCCGCCCCGGCCACTCGCCGCGGGCGGCGTTGCTGCGTTCGGGCCCTGCCATCGGGCAGGGGCCCCCGCGATCTTCCTTCTGTCTTCCCTCTCCAACGCCCCCTATTGTCGTTCTCCGCACCAGGCGCGCAGCCCCCACGCAAAGGTCGGACAATGACACGCCAGCTTCTCGCAATCCTGACAGCGATGACCTGTCTCTTCGCAGCGCACGCCATGGATGCGCGGGCCGGGGGGGCTGTGCTGACATGCCGGATCGAGGGGCATGATCGCGAGGCTTCGGTGGCCATTGATGGCGACAGCGCCGTCTATCGCTACGGCCCGCCCGGCGGGCAGGCCGAGCTGACCCTCACCACGCCGCTGGCCGATCTCGACTACCGCCGCAATAGCGGGGCCGGCGACACGATCGACGAAGTCGTGACCTTCAACAACGGCAACACCGCCTATCGTGTCGCCGCCGGTTTCCGGGACGGGCTGGCGCCGGATCCGTCTGCCCTTGTCCCCTTCGGCAGGCTGACCGTCCTCCGCAACGGCAAGAGCCTTGCCCGGCTGACATGTCGCCCCGACAGCATCAGGCGCACGCACGATCTGTTGCTCTCCCGCATGCGGGCCATCGGGCGGGAGCAGACCTCGGATGGCGAGCCCTTTCCGAACTATCCGATCGACCATCCGGCCCCTGCCGAC
This sequence comes from Tistrella mobilis, assembly GCF_039634785.1. Taxonomy (NCBI): domain Bacteria; kingdom Pseudomonadati; phylum Pseudomonadota; class Alphaproteobacteria; order Geminicoccales; family Geminicoccaceae; genus Tistrella; species Tistrella mobilis. Next base: position 804 of record NZ_JBBIAB010000032.1, read on the forward strand.
CAGTCGCCCCCCTGCGAGGCGCAGTCCAATGTCGACAGCTGCTGGAGCAGGGGGGTGGCGGCCGCGCGCGGCGGGGATCTGCGTGCGGCACTCGGCCATTACGACATGTCGTGCGATGCCGGCTTCAACGATCTCGGCTGCTACGAGGCCGGGAAGATCTATCTTCACAGCCGGGCGCTGCGCGATTACGACCGCGCCACGGCGCGACTGACGCGGGTCTGCGAGGGGGATGATCCGGGACAGGGGCCCTATGCCTGCAAATATCTGGGCTGGATGTCTCTGACCGGCACCGGCACGGCGCGCGATCTGGATCGCGCCTGGGACAGGCTGGCGAAAGCGTGCTTCCTGCACAACGGCGTGATCACCATCGACCCCGAAGGCTGCCATTTCCTGGCCGAGACCATCCGTGCCGTGCAGAAGACCCCCGTGCCGGGATTGCCCGACAGCGATTTCCTGGCCTATGTCGCCCTTGCCCAAGGCTGCACCGACGATGCCGAAACCGTCTGCGACGAGGCGCGGACGTTCTACGCCACCGCAGCCGCGCGCGGCGCGACATGGATTACCAGCTGCGACGAAATCGTGCGCGCCCGCAATCTCTTCGACTCCTGCACGCAGATGACGGCGGCACCGGCGGATTACGAGGAGATGATGGCGTTGCGCCGCAAGCTTGTGTCGGTCTTCCGCGAGGAACTCGACGTGGAGTGACGGGGGCACCTCCGGCCCCCCGCGATCTTCCGTCTTGTCCCGTCCCGTCCCCCTCCCGTCCCGTCCCCCTCCCGAAACGGGAAAGCCAACGCGGGAAAGGGGGCACCACCGCGGTTGCGAATGCGTCTCAGCTGTGGAAGACTGTGCCCCAGCCGTCGAAGGCCCGGTTCGGGTCTCCGGCAGATCTGAATGATCGAAGAAGGCCGTCCGCATGTTCGAGCCGCTGTGCTCCATGATGACCGGATCCCCGGCCATTACCGTCATGACCGCTGCACCGCTTGTGCCGACCCTTGATGGGCGCTCGGTGCCGAACGGCATGGCCGAAGCGCCGTAAGATTACCGACGGCTCCGCCGGGCCGCTCGCGGCCCTGGCCGGCGCGCCGGCGCCGATTTTCCATCCGATCCCATCCGTTTCCTGTCCGGTCCGGTGTCGGCTGCTCCCTTTGCCGAGCGGCCGGCCGGCCGTCCCGTGCCCTTGCTCTGCCTGACCGGGCAAGGGGCCGGGCAGGGGACGCAGAGAAGGCAAGTCCATGCTCGCACCCTTTCTGATCATGCTGCGCGAGGGGCTGGAGGCGGCCCTGATCGTGGGCATCATCGCCGGCTATCTGCGCCAGACCGGCCGGCGCGACCAGCTGCCTGCGGTCTGGGTGGGGATCTTCCTTGCCGCCGCCATGGCGCTGTTCACGGGCGCCGCCCTGCAGATGGTCAGCGCCGGCTTTCCGCAGAAGGCACAGGAGCTGTTCGAGGCCGTGGTCGGCATCGCCGCCGTGGTCGTGCTGGTGGCGATGGTGTTCTGGATGCGCCGGGCGGCGAAATCGATCCGCCGCGAGTTGCATGCCGGCATCGATCAGGCGCTGGCGGCAGAGGGCGGCCGTGCGGCCGGCTGGGCGCTGATCGGCATGGTGTTCTTCGCGGTGGCACGGGAAGGGCTGGAATCGGTGTTCTTCCTGCTGGCGATCTTTCAGCAGAGCCGGGATGCCGCAGCACCTCTGGGCGCGCTTGCCGGGATCGCGGTGTCGGCGGGGATCGGCTGGGCGATCTATCGCGGCGGGCTGCGGCTGAACCTGGCGCGTTTCTTCCGCTGGACCGGGGTCGTCATCCTGTTCGTGGCGGCGGGGCTGCTGGCCGGCGCGCTGAAGGCCCTGCACGAGGCGGGGCTGTGGAACGGGCTGCAGGGCGTGGTCTACGATCTGGGCCGGGTGCTGCCGGAATCGGGGGCCGTGGGCACGGTGCTGTCGGGGCTGCTCGGCTATCGCGAGGCACCGACTTTGGGGGAGGTGCTGGTCTACGCGGCCTTCCTGGCGGTGACGCTGATCCTGTTCCTGCGGCCGGCCGCCCCCGTGGCTGCGGCACGCCCGGTCGCGCGGGAGGGGTGAGATGAGCGGATCCGAGACCTCTCGTGCCATGCAGCTGGCGGTGGCGGGTGCCGCCGTTCTTGCCATCGCCGGTGGTGCTGCCTTCTGGTATGCGACCGAGCACAGCCGGCAGGCGGGCCCTGATCGGGCCGCCGATCAGGTGGTCACCGTCACCGGTGGGCGCTGCGATCCGCAGACCATCACCCTGCCCGGTGGCCGGCGCAGTTTCGAGATCGTGAATGCCTCGGACCGCCCGATCGAATGGGAGATCCTGGACGGGGTGATGGTGGTCGCGGAGCGCGAGAACATCGTGCCGGGCTTCCACCAGATGCTGACCGTGCAGCTGTCCCCCGGCGATTACGAGATCACCTGCGGGCTGCTGTCCAGCCCGCGCGGGGTGCTGCATGTGACGGCCTCGGACGAGGCGGCGGCCGCAGCGTCGGAAGTGACGCTGCGGCAGTTCCTGGGGCCGCTCGCCGAATACCGGGTCTATCTGGTGATGCAGGGCCGGGCGGCGGTGAAGGCCGCGACGGTGCTGCGCGATGCCATCGCGGCCGGCGACCTGGAGGCGGCGCGCCGGGCCTGGACGGCCGCGCGGCTGCCCTGGCGCCGGATCGAGCCGCTCGCCTATCGCATTGCCGATCTGCAGGCGGTGATCGATCCGCAGGCGGCCTATCTGGCCCGGCGCGAGTCCGACCCCGGCTTCATCGGCTATCACCGTATCGAATACGGGCTCTTCACCCGGGGCAGTATCGAGGGGCTGCTGCCGGTCGCCGATCGGCTGGTCGCGGATCTTGAAACCCTGAACCAGCGGCTGAAGACCACCGAGGTGACGCCGGCCCTGCTGCTGGCCCTGCCGGCCGACATGACCGGCCGGATCGTCGAGACCCGGCCGGGCGCCGCCGAGGGGGGTTTTGCCGACCAGCATCTGGACGAGCGTCATCTGGCAGAGCTTGAGGCCAGCCTCGACGGCATCGCCAAGCTGACCGGCCTGCTGGGGCAGATCGTCTCGGGCGCCGATCCGGCGCTGGAGGCGGAGCTGACCGCCGCACTCGACCGGGTGGCGGGCGATCTTGCCCGCCTGCGCAAGGCCGATGCCGCGACCGCCGCAGCGGGGGAGGGGCGCGCCGCCCTGACGCGCGATCTGGCCGGGCTGAAGACGACCCTGGGCAAGCTGCCCCCCGTGATCGGGATAAGTTGAGATGACTGCAGATGTGAAAACCGGTCCCGGCGGATACAATCCGCTGACCACCAGCCGGCGCAGCCTGTTGATGGGGCTTGGGGCGGGCGCTGCCGCGGGCGCGCTGATCCGCCAGGCACGGCCCGCCGCCGCGGCGGTCTCCGCCCCCCGGGTGGATGACGCCCCCCGCGCCCATATGGGCAGCATGCAGGGGCGGGTGCCGTTCTACGGCGCCCATCAGGCGGGGATCACCACCCCGCGCCCGGCCAACGGCATCATCGCCGCCTTCGACGTGGTCGCCATGTCGCTGGACGATCTGGAGCGGATGCTGAAGGCGTTGAGCGCGCGCGCCGCTTTCCTCGCCACGGGCGGCCCGGTGGCGGCCCGCGATCCGAAATTGCCGCCGGCGGATTCCGGCATTCTGGGGCCGGTGGTCACGCCGGATGATCTGACCATCACCATCGGGCTTGGCGCCTCGCTGTTCGCGCGGCCCTGGCTGGCGGGCCTGGCGCCCGCGAAGCTGACGCGGATGGTGGAATTCCCCAATGACGCGCTGGACCCGGATCTCTGCCACGGCGATCTGTCGATCCAGTTCTGCGCCAATACCCAGGACACCAATATCCACGCGCTGCGCGACATCGTGAAAAACCTGTCGGCCTTTCTGGTCCTGCGCTGGATGGTCGAAGGCTCGGTGCCGCCGGTCGCCGCCGCCGCCGACGGATCGACGCCCAGCGCCCGCAACTTCCTGGGCTTCCGTGACGGCTCGGCCAATCCGGCCTCGGGCGATGCCGCGCTGATGGACCGGGTGGTCTGGACCAGTGCCGCGAACGAGCCCGGCTGGGCGCGGGGCGGCAGCTATCAGGCGGTGCGGATCATCCGCAACATGGTCGAGCGCTGGGACCGCACGCCGCTTGCCGAACAGGAACGGATCTTCGGCCGCAACAAGGTGACGGGCGCGCCGCTGGATGGCGGGCCGGGGGCGACGGAGCATGACGTGCCCGATTATGCCGCCGATCCGGACGGGGCGAAGACCCGGCTCGATTCGCATATCCGCCTCGCCAATCCGCGCACGCCCGCAAGCGCCGCCAATCTGATCCTGCGGCGGCCGTTCAACTATTCGCGCGGCGTGATGAAGAACGGCCAGCTGGATCAGGGGCTGATCTTCATCTGCTATCAGGCGGATCTGGAACAGGGCTTCATCACCGTCCAGACGCGGCTGAACGGCGAGCCGCTGGAGGAATACATCAAGCCGATCGGCGGCGGGTATTTCTTCGTGCCGCCCGGCGCCACCGATGCGGACGACTATGTCGGATCATCGCTGATCCAGGCCGCCCGGCAGGCCTGATCGCGTTGCCGCGTCATACCCTTTACGAGAGATGCAGGAGGCAGCATGGCTGCAAAGCTCTTCACCACCGGTGCCATGATCGTCGGTCTTGTTGCGGCGACGGCGCCGGCCGCGCTGGCGGCGGATCCGTCGCTCGATCTGGTCGGGCCGCTGTCGGCCTATAAGATCTATGTCGCCGAGAACACCGATCAGCTGGTGAGCGATACCGAGGCGCTGACGGCGGCGATCAAGGCCGGCGATCTCGACAGGGCCAAGGCGCTGTTTGCGCCCACCCGCACCAGCTATGAGAAGATTGAGCCGATCGCCGAGCTGTTCGCCGATCTCGACGGGTCGATCGATGCCCGCGCCGACGACTACGAGAAGGGCGAGAAGGACGAGACCTTCACCGGCTTCCACCGGATCGAATACGGGCTTTGGGAAACCGGCAGCACCCGGGGGCTGGAAGGCTATGCCGACCGGCTGCTGGCCGATGTGAAAGACCTGAACAGCCGGATCAACGCGCTGACCTTCCCGCCGGAAGCGGTGGTCGGCGGGGCCGCGGCGCTGATGGAAGAGGTGGCCGCGACCAAGATTTCGGGCGAGGAAGACCGCTACAGCCATACCGATCTCTGGGATTTCGACGCCAATTTCGCCGGCTCGAAAGAGATCTACGACCTGCTGCGGCCGCTGATCACCGACAGGGACTTCATCGCCCGGGTCGACGGCAATTTCGCCGAGGCCGGCAAGGTTCTGGAGAAGTATCGCAGCGCCGGCGGCGGCTTCGTCTCGTATGAGAAGCTGACCGATGCCGACCGGCGGATCCTGGCCGCGAAGGTGAACACGCTGGCCGAAGATCTGTCGACGCTGCGCGGCAAGCTGGGCCTTGCCTGAACCGACAGACAGGTATCTCTGGCAGCCCGGCATCTCTGGCAGCCCGGCGCGTCCTGGTCTACACTCCGCGCCGGGCCTGCGGGCCCCCATAAAGAACCAGCCGCCGCGCCTGTGACCGATCCGTTCCGCCCCCAGCCCGTCGCCCGGGGATCCTGGCCCGGACCTTTGTCACTGCCGGTTTGTCGTGTGTGCGGGGGCGTGTCGCCTCCACCGACGCTGCATCGATCCGGCCGCCAGATGGCGGGCCGGGCGTGGATGCACGTCCGCGACACGAAGGCATCGGAGCCCATGGATCTACCGGCCCTGTTCCGCCGGCATGCGACGGATATCGGATCATCCCTGCGCGCCCGCGGCGTTTCGGCGGATGTCGCCGCCGACATCACCCAGGACGTGTTCGTGAAGCTGCTTGCGGGCGGCGGCGGCACGGCGGTGCTGCACAATCCGCGCGCCTATCTGAAACGCATCGCGCTCAACCTTCTGGTCGACCGGCACCGGCGTGAGCCGGGGGCGGCCCTGGTCGAGCTGTCGCCCGATCTGCTGGACGAGATCGCCGACGAGGCACCGGATGCCGAGCGCGCCGCCGCGGCCCGCCAGCGGCTGGCGGTGGTGGAGGCGGCCCTTGCCGAACTGCCGCCGCGCACCCGGCGCGCCTTTGAACAGCACCGGCTGGGCGAGCGCAGCCTGGCCGAAATCGCCGCCGAGCTGGAGGTGTCGACCGCCCGGGTCTGGGCGATGGTGCGCGATGCCTATGGCCACGTGAAACGCCGGCTGGACGAGCACGCAGAATGACGACGGCGCCGCCTGATCGCGAAACGCTCTGGCAGGAGGCTTTCGACCTTCTGATCCGTCGCCAGAACGCCCCCGACAACCCGGTGACCCTGCGGCTGATCGCCGAATGGCGGGGCCGGAGCCCGGTTCATGACGGCATCTGGCGCGAGGCGCTGGAGCTGCATGCGCTGACCGGCCGGGCCGTGGGGGCGGCCGGCCGGATCCCGCAGCCTCCCGCACGCCGGATCGGGCGGCGCGCCGTTCTGGCCGGCGGTGTGGCAATGGCGGCCGGGGTGGCGGGGCTGGCCCTGGTTCCGCGGTTGACCGCCGGGACGCGGACGGATGTGGCCGCGATCCGAAGGATCGACCTGCCCGGCGGCGGCCAGGCCACGATCGGGCCGCTGACCGCCGTTACCCTGAGGGCCGCACCGGGGGCCGCGCCGGGGGCCGACCTGCGCGAGGGGCTGGCCTGTTTCGAGCCATCGGGGGCAGCCCCCTTCACCGTGACCACGGACGGCCTGACCCTGCAGAGCCTGGCCGGGCCCGCGCGCTTCGATCTGGCCGTCGAGGGCGCGCTCAGCGTGGTGAGCGTGGGCGCGGGGCGGGTGCAGATCGGGGGCGCGGGTGCCGCACTTGCCTGCGCCGCCGGCGACCGCCTGACGATCGACGGCGGCACAGGCACCGTGACGCGCGGCCGGCTCGCCCCGGGGCAGTTCGCGGCCTGGCGCTCGGGACGGCTGGTGGTGGAGGGGGAGCCGGTCGCGGCGGTGCTCGCCCGCATCGCCCGCTGGTATGACGGCCGGATCATGCTGCTGGATGACGATCTGGGTGCGATGCCGATCAGCGGTGTCTATACCGCGACCGACCCGGAGGCGGCGGCCCGGGCGGTGATCCGCCCCTATGGCGGGCGGCTGCGCCGGATCGGCCCCTGGGCGATGGTGATCGACCGGGCGTGAGGGTCCGCCCGAATTGCGATTGAAAATAATTCGCAAACAGGGGGTTCAAATCCGGCGCCGGACTCCGTCTGGGCAGACAGGAGGGTGCGGTGCAATGGCATGCAAGCCAGGCCTGCACCCGATCTGCTGCACAGAGGATCGGACGGACGTGATGATGGCTGGTCTTGGAGGACGGGGACGGCGGCTGCGCCGGGCCCTGATGATGTCGGTTGCGGTGGTGGCGGTGGCGGGTGGCCAGCTGCCCGGCCAGCCGGGCATTGCGGTTGCCCGCGCGGCGGAGCGCGGCTATGCCGTGCCCGCCGGCCCGCTTGCCCAGGCCTTGCAGGTTTTCGGCCAGCAATCGGGGCTGCAGATCTCGTACATCCCCTCTCTGGCCGCTGGCCGTACCAGCCCGGGTGTGACGGGCGAGATGGATGCGATCCAGGCGCTGGTGGCGCTGCTGGAGGGCACCGGCGTCGATTTCCGCACGGGAGAGGGTGGCCTTGTCACCCTGGTGCCGGCGGCCGATCAGGGCCAGGGACAACAGAGCCGGGCGCAGAAGCTGGACCCGGTGGTGGTGATCAGCGCGCTGACCGATGTCCGCACCATCGCGACCTCGACGGTCGACCGCGAGACCATCGAGCGGCTGCAGGCCAATTCGGTGCCGGAACTGCTCAACGATCTGCCGGGTGTCGATCTGGTCGGCTCGGCCAGGCCCGACGGGCATTCGCTCAACATCTGGGGGTTCGGCGATCAGGAGGATGTGGCGATCACGCTCGACGGTGCCGACAAGAGCTTCGAGAAATACCGCCAGGGCACGGTGTTCATCGAACCGGAGCTGGTGAAAGAGATCACCGTCGACAAGGGCTCGTTCTCCCCCCGCGGCTATGGCGCTTTCGGCGGCACGGTGGCGCTGACCACCAAATCCGCCTCGGACATGCTGCTGCCGGGGGAGAATACCGGCGGCTTCCTGAAGCTCGGCTATGGCGTCAACGGCAAGGAATGGAGCCGGACCACCGCGCTCTTCGGCCGTGACGACGACAGCGGCGCCGAACTGCTGGTCTCGGCCACCCGGCGTGACAACGACAAGTACCGGACGGCCGACGGGCAGAAGCTCAACCTGTCGGAAGGCGAATTGCTGAGCGGCCATTTCAAGGGCAGCGTCGCGCGCGAGGATCATTTCCTGGAACTGAGCGGCGCCATGTCGACCAGCGACGTGCTCGGCCCCTTCGCCGCCAAGACCGGCCAGATCGTGCCGTCGGATTATCAGATCGATCGCTACGGTTTCGAACAGGCGCTGGCCCGGCTGACCGTGCGGCGCCAGACCGATGACCGCTCGCTGTCGGGCAAATATGTCTACGACCCGGCCGACCCGCTGGTCCGCACCACCGTGCAGCTGTCGTGGTCCGAGACGAAGCAGCACGATAAGCGCCAGGTCGAGGACATCTATGTCAACCTGGGCCTCGGCGGCAATGAAAGCTGGCTGTCTTACGAGAACTACGGCGCCGAGATTTATAACGAGAGCCGTTTTGCGGTCGGTGGCCTGGAGACGACGCTCAGCATCGGCGCCCAGGTGAAGCACCAGGACCGCGACAGCATGGCCTATTCCTGGACGGACCGGAACGATCCCGATCGCAATTACGGCCATCTTCAGCCCTACAACATTCCGGCCGGCACCCAGACGATCTATGCCGGCTGGATGGAATACGAGGTCGATTTCGGCAACGGGCTGACGGTCACGCCGGGCCTGCGCTACGACCATATCCGCACCGACGGCGTGCCCAATGCCGCGGCCGATTACAGCGACCCCGCCAAGGGGCACGACTATTCGGCGGTGGTGCACAAGGGCTTTTCGCCGACGCTGAACGCGCTCTATCAGGTGAACGACAATCTGGCGCTGTTCGGCGGGCTCGCCTACAAGCTGCGTGCACCGCTGGTCGACGAGATCTACGAGGTCGGCACCAACCGGTCCTCTGCGCGCCAGCTGGAGGCCGAGCGTGCTTTCGAAAAGCGGATCGGCGCGGTGCTGACCTTCGGCGATGTCCTGGAGCCGAAGGACAAGGTGCTGACCCGGCTCCAGATCTATCGCAACGACGTGTCGGACAACATCATGCGGGTCTTCGGCTCGCCCAATGTCGGCCGCTATCCCGACCGGGTGCCCAGCCATCACAATCTGCGCGGCTTCTATACCCAGGGCGTGGAGCTGGAAGCTTTCTATGACAGCCCGCTCTACATCGCCGGCTTGAGCCTCGCCTATGCCGAAGGCGAGCATGAGGGATCGGTGCGCGACATCTATGGCGCCGATCAGCCGGTCTACGACATCGCGCCGTTCAAGCTGGTCGCCCAGTTCGGCCGCAAGATCCCGGAATACGACCTGCTGGTCGGCTGGAAGGGGCTGTTCGTCGCCGGCCAGGACGACGTCCCGAATGATGCGCTGATCCCCTATACACCCTATCCGGCCAGCGCCGGCTATGGTGTCCACGACGTCTATGTCAGCTGGACGCCGCGCGATGGCCTGTTCGGCGGGGCGACCGCACGGCTGACGGTGCAGAACCTGTTCGACAAGGACTACAAGGCCTATTTCAACGGCTTCTCGGCCAAGGGGCGCAGCGTGAAGGCGGCGGTGGCCTACACCTTCTGATCCGCCAGCCGGGCCGAGACCCGGCGGACGGTCAGCACCAGCACCGGGCAGATCAGGCCGCAATAGCACCCCATGCCGGCGATCAGCCAGGGCAGGGGAATCCCGGCATCGACCAGCAGCCCGGCCAGGCCGGGGCCGGCGGCGGCGGCCAGCACCATGGCCGCCACCACCACCCCCCGCACGGCGCCCAGATGGCGGGTGCCGTAGACCTCGGGCCAGAGGCTGCCGAAAAGGGTGAGCGAGATGCCGTCGGTGATGCCGTAGAGCAGCATGAAGGCGAAGGCCGACCAGGGCGCCTCGACGCCGGCCAGAACCAGGCAGGCGGCCCCGAAGGGCAGCAGATAGACCGGCAGCAGGCGCCGCGCGCTTGCCCGGTCGATCAGATGGCCCGACAGCAGGACATTGCCGATCGCGATCACGGCATAAAGGGTGAAGGCCGAGGCGAAGACCTCGGGCGCCCAGAAGCGGGCGGCGGCAAGGCTGGTCTGGTGGAAGAAGATGGTGTTGCTGATGAAGGCGGGCGGCAGCATGCCGGCCAGCAGCAGATAGAAACAGGGATCGCGCAGCACCTCGGCCCGCGACCAGTGGCGGATGGGTGGCGCCGCCGCGGCCGGATCCGCTGCCGCCGGCTGCCGGTCGCGGGCGGCAAGACGGGCCAGCACCGGCCAGAGCAGCAGAACAAGGCCGGCCGCGACGATCCAGCCGAGGCGCCAGCCGATGGCGCCCGCCAGCACCACCTGACCCAGCGGCAGCAGCGCCTGACCGGTGTTGAGGCCAAGGGCCGCGATCGAGACCGCCCGGCCGCGCCCGGCCGCGAACCAGCGGCCGATGGTGGTATAGGCCAGATGCACCATCATCCCCTGCCCACAGAAGCGAAGCAGCAGCAGGCCCGGGATCAGCTGGAGAAGGTGAGTTGCCGTGCCGGTCAGCACGGCACCGGCCGCGAAGGCGGGCAGGGTGAAGGCCAGCACGCGCGTGACCGGCATCCGGTCGACCAGCCCGCCGGTCAGTGCCAGCAGCAGGGCCCCGCCCAGGGTGACGGCGGTGTAGATCAGCCCGAAATCGCCCGCCGAAAGGCTGAACGCCGCCCGGATGTCGTTCCCCGACAGCGCCACGAAAAAGGTCTGTCCGAAGGACGAGGCGAACATCGCAAGATAGCCGGTCGCATACCAGCGGGCATCGGCGCGAAGCGGGGCCAGGATCGGCGGAAGGTTCGGGGTAAGGTTCGGGGCAAGGGGCACGCGGCTGGGTCCGGGGCGGCGGCAGGGACGGGAACCCGCAGCCTGCACCATCCCTGCGACAAAGGCGATGGATGATCCGTCAGCCGTCAGCCGCCGGTTGCGCGGTTCTCCTGCGCCCAGCCGCGCGGCGCGCGGCCGTGGACGCGCTTGAAGGCCGTGCCGAAGGCGCTTTCCGAGGCATAGCCCAGCCGTTCGGCCAGGGCACCGATCGTGGTGCCACCCTGGCGCAGCGCCGCCCGGGCCAGGCGCATCCGCCAGTGGAGAAGATGGTCGATCGGCGTGGTGCCGGTCGCCTCGGCGAAGCGCCGGGCAAAGCCCGATCGCGACATGGCGGCAAGCCGCGCCAGCTCTGCCACCGTCCAGTCGCGGCCGGGATCGGCATGCATGGCGGCAAGGGCCGCGCCGATCTTCGGATCGGCAAGCGCCGCAAGCAGCCAGCCTCCCTCTTGCGTCGCACGGCCGGCATGGGCGCGCAACATGTCGATCAGCAGCACCTCGGCCAGGCGCCGGGCCACCAGATCCACCCCCAGATCCCCGGCCAGAAGCTCGGCTTCCAGCCGCGCCAGGGTCGCCCGCACCCCGGCCGCGCGGGGATCGGCCATGTCGATCTTAAGGAAGGGCGGCAGGATCCCGTGCAGCAGCTCGCCATCCGGGCGGTCGATGGTGAAGCTGCCGCCGATCAGCACCACCTCGTCCCCGCCGCAGGTGACGCTGCCGCGCGCGGCGGCGGCGAACAGCGCCGATCCGTCCGCCGGCGGCAGCTCCGGATCGCTCGCGACCGTATAGCCGGGGGGAAGGGCCAGCAGGAAGGCATCCCCCGCCTGCAACTGCACCGGCGCGCCACCGTCGAGGGTCAGCCAGCATCGGCCGCGCAGCACGGCGTTGAACTTGACCAGCGGGCGGGGCCGGAAGGCCAGCGACCAGTCGCCGCCGGCTTCCAGCCGCACGAAAGCAGCCCCGCGCACGTCGAGCAGGCCGAGGATGCCGGAGAGGGGGTCGGTCGACATTGGACGATCTCGCCGAAACTCTGGATCCCGTCTCATAGCAACACCGAAAGCTGCCGGCTAGCCTCTTGGAAACCTATCGATGACGGAGGCGATGCGATGACGGATGGGATCGAGGGCAAGGTGGTGGTGGTGACCGGTGCCGGCAGCGGCATCGGCGCGGCGACGGCCCGCCGGCTGGCGGCAGGCGGCGCGAAGCTGGTGCTGGCCGGGCGGGGTGCGGTACGGCTGGAACAGGTGGCCGCGTCGATTGCCGCCGATGGCGGCACGGTCGCCTGGATGGCCGCCGACGTCGCCACACGCGACGGGCCGGCGGGTCTGGTCGATCTGGCGCTCAAACGCTTCGGGCGGCTGGACGTGCTGGTCTCCAATGCCGGTGTCGCGCCGATCGGCCCCTTCGACGATCTGGCGGTCGACGACTGGGACCGGATGATCGACATCAATCTGCGCGGTGTGCTTTATGGCATCGCGGCGGCGCTGCCGGTGTTCCGCCGCCAGACATCCGGCCATTTCGTGACGGTGATCTCCACCGCCGGGCTGCGCATCGTGCCGGGTATGGGGGTCTATGCGGCAACCAAGAACGCGGTCCGCACGGTGATGGAGGGGCTGCGCCAGGAATCGCGCGGCGATTTCCGCGTCACCGGCATTTCGCCCGGCTTTGTGCGCACCGATCTTGCGGCATCGATGCCCGATCCCGGCGCCATGGCGGGCATGCAGGACCGGATGGCGGAGATCGGCCTGGATGCCGATGCCGTCGCCCGCAGCATCGCCTTCGCGATCGCCGAGCCCGACGGGGTCGATATCGGTGATCTGGTGATCCGGCCGACCGTTCAGGACTGAGCCCCCTGCCTCACCCACAATGGCCCATCCGGGTCATGGTGCCATCCGCGACCAGCTTTCAGACTCGGCCCCGGTTGCCGTGAAAAGAGGGGGGCGGGGGCATGCGGGTCATCATCGTGGGCGGTGGCATTGCCGGGTTGGGTGCCGCCTGGCGGCTGAGGGCCGAGGGGCACCAGGTGGTGCTGCTTGAAAAGGCGACCGAGCCGGGCGGGCGCTGCCGGTCGGTGTTCTGGCAGGGCGCCTGGGTTCCGACCGGGGCCTTCGCCTTTCTGGGCGCCGAGACCAATCTCGCCGATCTGTCGCGTGAGCTGGGGCTGCATGAACCGGGCGACCTGCTGGACCTGACGGCCGCCCATCGCTGGAACGTGCTGATCCGCCGCCGCGAGGTGGCGGATTTCGGCGCCTTCGACATGATGAGCGCCGCCCGGCATCCGGCGATCCCCTTTGCTGAAAAGGCGCGGCTGCTGGTGGCCCTGCCGCAGCTGGCCCGGCGGATGCTGGCGGCCGATCCGCGCGACCTGACCAGCGTGGTCGCCTTCGACGACGTGAATGCCTGCGAGCATTTCCGGCGTCTGTCACCTGCCTTCGTCGACTATTTCCTCGAACCCTGCATGGGCATGTTCTGCGGCTATGGCGCCGAGGATTTCTCCCTGGCCTGGACGGCCTGGAGTTCGGCCGGGCGGCTGTCATGGGCCGGCAACCATATGTGGAGCTATCGCGAGCGTGGCGTCGGCCGGCTGACCTGGGCGCTGGGCCGGGCCTTTGCGGCCGATCCGGGCACCGACTATCGCACCGGCTGCACGGTGCACGAGGTGCGCCATGATGCCGACGGCGTGCAGGTTGCGTGCAGCCGGGCGGACGAGGCGCCGGAGGTCATCCGCGCCGATGCCGTGATCATGGCGGTGCCCGGCCATCTGGTCGCCGGGCTGATGCCGGATCTGGATGCCGGGCGGCGCGGCTTCTTCGAGGCGATCGACTATGCCGGCCACCACATCGTCTATTACCTGCTGGACCGGCCCAAGGGCGATCTGCTCGACACCTATGTTCTGCCGGCGGCCGACGGCTTCCATCGCACCGGCAATATGCGCTTCACCGATCGCGGCGACGGTACCACCCTGGCGCATGCCCAGTGGAAGGATGCCGGCTGCCGGCAGCATGCCGATGCGACGGATGCGGAACTGATCGCGATCACCTGGGGGGACATGGTCGAGGCGGTGCCGGGGCTGGCCGGCACGCGGCTGATCGATGCCTTCGTGTCGCGCCAGCCGGCGGCGATCTGCAAGCGGCCCAAGGGCTTCGTCACCCGGCTCAAGGCCTTCCGGGATCTGGGGCCGCTGCCGCGGGTCGCCTTCTGCGGCGACTATCTGACCAACAGCACCGTGGGCCAGGCCCATTGGTCGGGGCTGCAGGCGGCGGCGGAGATCATGGCCCGCGGCTGAGCATCCAGGCGCAGAGGGCGGTGCGGTTGGCGACCCCGGCTTTCGCGAACACCGCCCGCAGATGGTTTTTCACCGTCTCGGGGCTGAGCCCCAGCCGGCGGGCGATCGCCTTGTTGGTGGCGCCATCGGCGACCAGCCGGGCGATCTCGGCCTCCCGCGCCGTGAAGGGCTGCGCGGTGGCCTGAGGGCGGCGATGGGCCAGGGCATAGCTCATCTCCAGCGCCGGCACCAGCGCGGCGGCGAGGCTGCGATCTTCGGTGGAAAAGTCGGGGGCATCCTGGTTGCGCACCAGGCTGAGCGCCGCCGCGATCCGGCCGCCCTGGCGGATGGCGAGGGTCAGCACATGGCGCGCGCCCGTGGGCCGGAGCAGGGTTTCGAAATAGGGCGCGCGCTGAAGCCCGTGCCCGGGCACCAGATCCGACAGCCGGACGACCGGCGACGTGCCGGGCCGGCTGTCATCCAGCCAGGCGCGGATCGGGTCGTGGCTGCGGACCTGCCGGCGATAGGTCTCGGCGCACCAGCCGGGCCAGGCGATGAAACGGCTTTCTCCACCATCGGTGCCGCGCAACGACAGCACCGCGCGGGGCGCATCGAACAGGGCGGCGATCGCCCGGGCGCCTGCGGTCGCGAACCCCCGTGGATCATCGGCACGGCCGAGCGCGGCAAGCGTCCGGCCCAGCCGGTCGGCATCGATCTCCATGGCGGCCTCTCCCATCCATCGGGCCGGCCGGCGGGCGCCGGCTGCAGCATCATCCTGCATCGCGTGCACCTTCCGTCGGCGTCCCGTCGCGACTAGATTGACGCAGATCCCGATCCTTACGGAAGGCGGCAGGCGGCATGAATGCGGATTTCTGGCACGGCAAATGGCAGCGCAACGAGATCGGCTTCCATGAAGGCCGGCCCAATCATTTCCTGGTGAAGCATGCCGACCGTCTGGCGGCGGGGGCGGGCAGCCGTGTCTTTCTGCCGCTTTGCGGCAAGACCCGCGACATCGCCTGGCTGATGGGGCGGGGCGCCCGGGTCGCCGGTGCCGAGCTGAACCGCGGCGCGATCGAGCAGCTTTTCGCCGAGCTGGAGCTTGCCCCCGAGGTGACGGCGGCGGGGCCGCTGGAGCGCTTTTCCGCCGCCGGTATCGACATCTTCGTGGGCGACGTCTTCGCGCTCACCCCGGCGCATCTGGGGCCGGTGGATGCGATCTATGACCGTGCGGCGCTGGTCGCCCTGCCGGGAGATGTCCGGCGGCGCTATGCCGGCCATCTGCGTGGCCTGACCGGCGGCGCGCGGCAGCTGCTGATCAGCTATGAATACGACCAGTCCCTCGCCAAGGGCCCCCCCTTTTCGGTGCAGGCCGACGAGGTTCACGCGCTCTACGGCGCGGACTACCACGTTCAGGAGCTTGAGACCGCGCCGGTCGAGCGCGGTCTCAAAGGGCTGAGCGAGGTGGTCGAACGGATCTGGCAGCTGGTGCCGCGCCAGGGATGAGGTCGGGTCAGTGAGGAGGTCGGGTCAGGGCTTCGGGCGGAACACCCCGTTTTCGTCGCGCACCAGCGGTGCCGGCTGGCGCGGCAGCGGCGCGCCCGGCGCCTCGGCAATCGTCACCCCCTCCGGCCAGTCCGCCGGGGCGATGGCGACATAGCGGGCGAAGCCGCCGGAACCGCCTTCGGGCTTTGCGAAACCGATGGTCACCAGGGCGCCCGCTTCGGGCACCTTGTCGAGATTGGCGACGCCTTCGGCCTGCACGAAATCATTGTGCAGCAGCCAGTGTTCGCCCTCCAGCGTCGGCGTGGTGTCGGTGTCGAGCGGCTCGTGACCGTGGAACAGGATCTTCCGGTCCAGATGCAGGAATTTGAGCGCGTCGAGCCCGACCCCGGGGAAAGGCTTCTGGTTGAAGCGCGCCGTGTCGCTCCATTTTTTGTACCAGTCGGAGCGCACGAACACGACCGAGCCTTCGGGAATGCGGCCGTGCTTCGCCTCCCAGGCCTCGATATCGGCGATCTGGAGGTGATAGCCTTCATCGGCCGCCACCTTGCCGCTGATGTCGATCACCACCAGCGGCCGCACGGCATAGGTCGGCGGCAGATCGCTGATCGTGGCACCCAGCGGGTTCCAGTGCGAGGGCGGGTCGAGCTGGGTGCCGTACTGATCGGTGGTCAGGTCATAGGCCGAGGCGACGAAGCCGTGCTTGTCGTAGGTGAATTCCTCGCCCGTCGCGACATAGCCCGGAATGTCCTGGCCCGCCACCGCCGGCTTGAACCGGGCGTTGGAAAAGCCCGGCCAGACCGGCTGCACCGGCGCGAAGGCATGGGTGAGGTCGATGTATTTCGCCGATTTCAGGCTCTCGTCATAGACCTTCCACAGCGAACCATCCCCGGCGAGCGCGCTGCCGCCCGCGGCGAGGAAGGTTGCGGCGGCCAGCGCCAGCCGTGTCACGAACCGCGTCGTCATCCTGCTCTCCTCAGCGCAAAGGATACCGGGGGATGCAGCTATCCTCGGGCATGTTGCGCATCGGTGTCGAGAGGCAGGCGCGGTCAGGCGGCGTCGGTGGCCCTGTGCGTCGCGAACAGCCGCCGGCCCAGGGCATGGGCGGTGTCGAGATGGGCGGCGGCCGTCTCTCCGGGATCGGTGTCGACCATCAGCTCGGTGGTCGCCACCGGCGCGCCGCAATAGTCGAAGATGCCGTGGTCGATCTGGGTGCGCATGGCGCCGAAATAGCCGTGGCGGGCATAGGTGCGCAGATCGGCGCCGCCCAGCGCCACCAGATGCACCGGCAGCCGGCCCAGCAGCTTGCGGATCCCGTTGCCTGACCGGTCGTTATAGGCCCAGCCATTGCTGAACACCCGGTCGATCCAGCCCTTGAGCAGGCCGGGCATCGACCACCAGTAGACGGGATAGACCAGCACCAGGGCATCGGCCCGATCGATCCGCTGCTGTTCGGCGCGGATATCGGCCGGGATCGGCGCCTGGCCGCGATGGGCGGCGATGTCGGCGGCGGAAAAGCGCGGATCGAAGCCTTCGGCGGCGAGATCGGCGAGGCCCGCGGTATGCCCCGCCGCACCCACCCCGTCGGCCAGGCGGGTGGCGACGGCATGGGTCAGCGAGCCGGGATCGGGATGTGACAGGACGATGAGCGCATGCATGGGGCGTGCTCTCCGGTAGCAGATGGAGGGGGAGGGGGGGCAGATGGAGGGGACAGATAGGGGATGGTGGCGGATGGATTGCGCATCGGCCGCGGGTGTTATATACTTTTAGTAAGTTACCTTTGGTATATAGGCCATGTCAAGCGCGTCGAACGAGCCGTCCCCCACGCCCGCCGCACCGCCCCGCCGGCGCCTCAGCCGCGAGGAGCGGCTGCGCCAGCTGCTCGACATCTCGTGGACGGTGATCCGCGACGAGGGCACGGATGCCCTGACCCTGGGCCGGCTGGCCGAGCGGGCGGGGGTCACCAAGCCGGTGGTCTATGATCATTTCGGCACCCGCGAGGGCTTGCTGACCGCGCTCTATCGCGATTTCGACGCCCGCCAGACCGCCACGATGACCGCAGCGCTGGAAGCGGGCGCCCCCACGGCCGCGGATCGGGCGCGGATCATCGCCGCCTGCTATGTCGATTGCGTGGCGGCCCAGGGACGCGAGATCCCGGGCGTGCTCGCGGCCCTTGCCGGATCACCCGAGCTGGCGGCGCTGAAGCGGGATTATCAGCGCGCCTTTCTGGAAACCTGCCGGCAGTTGCTGGGGCCCTTCGCGCCGGGCGGCGATCTGCCGGCCGCCGGGCTCTGGGCGATGCTGGGGGCGGCGGACGCCCTGTCGGATGCCGCGGTGGCGGGGGATCTGACGACAGCGGAGGCGCAGGCGGAACTCCGCCGGATCCTGCTCGATCTGATCGCCCGCGGTGCGGCGGGCGCGGGCGGCTGATCAGTCCTGGTAATGGTTGCGGGCTGCGCGGATTGCGGCGTGGTTCTCGTCGGCCCAGACCACCAGCGCCCGCATCGGCTCCATGAACGACCGGCCGAGATCGGTCAGCTCGTACTCCACCCGCGGCGGCACCTCGGCATAGACGGTGCGGCGCACGAAACCGTCCTGTTCCAGGCGCCTCAGGGTACGCGACAGCATCTGCTTCGAGATGTCGCCGATCTGGCGGCCCAGCTCGTTGAACCGCTTCGTCCCCTCCCAGAGGCTGGAGAGCACCAGCATGCTCCACTGGTCGCCGATCCGGTCCAGCACGTCGCGAATCGGGCAGGGCTCGTCCGCCGGGCGGTCCCAGGGGCCCGGCGGGTCGTTGCGCGGGGTGTTCCCGGCGGTCTGCATTGCCATGTCGCCTCTCCCGGAAGGCCGCAAAGGTCACGCCGCAGTGACCAGATGACGCGAAGATGACTTCTTGCGCGGGATCAGGGTTTAGCATACCTCGGATCCACGGTCCACTTTCCGGACCGGGTCTTGAATGAAGACCACCCTCCACATCCGAGCGGAAGGATCCCTCAATCATGGCGAAGATCGCCCTCATCGGCGCCTCGGGCAATGCCGGCGCGCGCATCCTGAAAGAGCTGTCGGATCGCGGCCATAGCGTGACCGGCATCGCGCGGCACCCTGAAAAGATCGCCGCCCTGCCGGGCGTGACCGCGGTTGCGGGCGATGTGTTCGACGTCGAGGGCCTGGCGGCCATTCTGAAGGGGCACGATGCCGTCGTCAGTTCGGTCCATTTCCTGGCGAGCGACCCGGACAAGCTGATCGCGGCGGTCCGCGCCTCGGGGGTCACGCGCTATCTGGTCGTCGGCGGTGCCGGCAGCCTGGAGGTGGCGCCGGGCAAGCGCCTGGTCGATCAGCCGGATTTCCCCGCCGCCTATCATGCCGAGGCGAGCAAGGGGTCGGCCTTCCTGGATCTGCTGCGCGGCATCGACGATCTGGACTGGACCTTCCTGTCGCCGGCCGCGATGTTCGTGCCCGGCGAGCGCACCGGCACCTTCCGCCTCGGCACCGACCAGCTGCTGGTGGGCGAGGGCGGCAGCAGCATCTCGTTCGAGGATTACGCCGTGGCGCTGGTCGACGAGATCGAGACGCCGAAGCATATCCGCCGGCGCTTCACCGTGGGCTATTGATATGACCGGCGCGGTGTCCGTCACCTGGCTGTTCGATCCGCTCTGCGGCTGGTGCTACGGCGCCGCGCCTGCCATCCATCATCTTGCCGGTCAGGCGGGGGTCGTGCTCGATCCGCTGCCCGTGGGGCTGTTTGCGGGCAGCGGCGCCTTTCCCATGAATGATGGCTTTGCCCGCCACGCCTGGTCGGCCGATCAGCGCATCGCCCGGCTGTCCGGGCAGCCCTTTACCGAGGCCTATCGCCTGAAGGTGCTGGGGGCTGCGGCAGGGCGCGTCGATTCCGGCCCGGCGACCCTGGCTCTGACGGCCGTGCGTCTTGCTGCACCGGCGGACGAGGTGGTGACGCAGGAGCTGGCGGCGCTGGAGGCGATCCAGCGCGCCCGCTATGTCGATGGTGAAGACAATGCCGACCCTGCCGTGATTGCCGGCGTTCTGGAGCGGCTGGGCATGGCGGCTGCGGCCGCGCGCTTCCGGTCGCCGGACCCGTCTCTGGCGGCGGCAGATCGTGCGCGGGTCGCGGCTGGCCGGGAGGCGATGCGCCGGATGGATGTGCGCGGCGTGCCGGCGCTGATCCTGGGCAAGGGGGTCGGCGCGCGTCTGTTGGATGCCGGTCAACTCTTCGGCCCGGTGGATGCGCTCGTGGCGGCGGTCGCCGCTGGCTGACCCGTCGCCAGCCCGCGCAATGCCTCCACCGCCGCGCGCAGGCCCTGGGTCAGGCGCTTGTCGCGGCGGATCACCACCGCCAGCCGGCGGTGCAGGCGGGGGAAGAGCGGCCTGACGGTGACGCCGGGCAGGGTGCCGCCGGGCACCGCCATGCCCGGCAGCACCGAACAGCCGAGCCCGGCGCCGACCATGGCCTTGATCGCCTCGACACTGCCGAGCGACATCACCGGCCGGGGCGGCACCGCCGCCCCCGCGAACCAGTCGTCGACGATCCGCCGGGTGTTGCCGCCGGGCTCGAACAATAGCAGCGGCAGCCCCGTCAGGCTGGACGCGGCGACCCGTGCCGGCAGGGCCATCTCGGCCGGGGCGATGGCGACGAAATCATCCTCCAGCACCGGCGTGATTTCGAGCATCCGCCCCGCGGCCGGCAGGGTGACCAGGCCCAGATCGATCAGATTGTCTTCGATCGCCTTGACGATATCGGCGGTGTTGCCGGTGGTGACCGTGATCTCGGTGCCGGGAAAGCGGCGGCGCAGTTCTCCCAGCAGCGGCGGCAGCAGGAAGATGCAGGCGGTGGCGCCGGTGCCGAGCCGCACGCGCCCCGCATCGCCGACGGCGTGATGCGACACGGCCTCGATCGCGGCGCCGACCGCGGCATCGATCTTCGGCGCATGGGCCAGCAATTCGGCCCCCGCCGCCGTCGGCCGGGCCTTGCGGCCCACCCGCTCGATCAGCGTGGTGCCCAGACGGCGCTCCAGCTGCCGGATCTGCAGGCTGACCGCCGGCTGGCTCAGGCCCAGCCGTTCGGCGGCGGCGGTGAAGCTGCCGCAGTCGATCACGGTCAGGAAGGTGCCCAGATAGTCGAGATCCAGCCGGTTCATTCGATAAGAATTCCTCATGCTCTGCATGATTTCCAGAAGCTTCTTTGATGGCGGGCTCCAGGCCATGATGGCGGGGCACGGAGCGGGGCACGCGGATGGCGCCCGGCCCGGAACCAGAAAGACCCAGGTCATGGATATCGGCAGAATGACGACCGGGGGTGCTGCAGCCGCGGCCCCCGCAAGGGTGGTCGTGCGCGATGCGACCCCCGCCGACATGGCCGCGATTGCGGCCATCTACGCCCATCACGTCCGGACCGGCCGGGCGAGTTTCGAGGAAGAGCCGCCCTCGGTGGCAGAGATCACCGATCGCTGGCAGGGCGTTGTCGCACGCGATCTGCCCTATCTGGTCGCGCTGCTGGGCGACCGGGTGGCGGGCTATGCCTATGCCACAGCCTATCGGCCGCGATCGGCCTATCGGTTCACGGTCGAGGATTCGGTTTATGTGGCGCCCGATCTGGGCGGGCGGGGCATCGGCACCGCCATGCTGGGGGCGCTGATCGGCCGTTGCGAGGCCGGGCCCTGGCGGCAGATGCTGGCGGTGATCGGCGATTCGGCCAATGCCGGTTCGATCGCGCTTCACCGCCGCATGGGCTTCCGCCTGGTCGGCACCTTCGAATCGGTCGGGTTCAAATTCGGCGGCTGGCTGAATTCGGTGCTGATGCAGCGCCCGCTGGGCGAAGGGGATGCGACCCTGCCCGGCGATGCCGGCCGATGATCGCCCGGGGCATCGTCCTGCGTCTGGCCCTTGCCCAGCTCGTCGCCTGGGGGGTGAGCTATTATCTGATCGGCGTGTTCGGCACGGCGATCGCCGCCGATCTGGGCTGGGGCGCGGCCGAGGTGCATGGCGGTTTCGCGCTGGGCCTGGCGGTCACCGGCCTTGCCGCGCCTTTCGCCGGCCGGCTGGTCGACCGGCATGGCGGGCGGTGGGTGATGATCGCAGGCGCCGTCGCCATGGCCGCGGGCTGCCTGCTGCTGGCGGCGGCCCAGGGCCCGCTGCTCTATGTCGCGGCCTGGATCTGCCTGGGCCTCGCCATGTCCTTCACGCTTTATGACGCCGCTTTCGCGACCCTCGCCCGCATCGGCGGCCGGCAGGCGGGGCCGGCCATGTCGGCCGTCACCCTGCTGGGTGGCCTGTCGTCCAGCCTTTTCTGGCCGCTGGGCCAGGGGCTGATGCAGGCGCTGGGCTGGCGGGGTGCGGTGGTCGTCTATGCCGTGCTGGCGCTCGCCACCCTGCCGCTGCATCTGGGGCTGCCGGCCGGGCACGGGCCCCGCCCGGCCAGCCTGCGGCCGGTGCCGGCCGCGCGCACACCCCTGGCTGCGCGCACGCCGGCCATGCTCTATGCGCTGATCATGGCGGTGGCGGCCTTTCTGGCTGCCGGCATGGCCGCCCATATGATCGCGATCCTGGCCGGGCTGGGGCTCGGGGCCCAGGCGGCGGTCTGGGTTGCCGCCGCCCGAGGGGTCGGCCAGTCGGCGGCCCGGCTGTGCGAAGTGGCGACGGGCGGTCGCAGCGATGCGAAGCGGTTGAACCTGATCGCCTGCCTGCTGCTGCCGCCCGCTTTCGCCGCCTGCCTCGCGGGCGGCGGTTCGGTCGTGGCGGCGCTCGGCTTCTCGCTCGCCTATGGTGCCGGCAACGGGCTCTTGACCATCACCCGCGGGACCCTGCCGCTGGTGCTGTTCGATCCCCGCCGCTACGGGCTGACGGTGGGGCGGCTGATCGCACCGGGTTTCGCCGCCGCGGCCGCGGCCCCGGTGGCCTATGCCGCGGTCATGGCGCGCTGGGGGGCAGAGGGCGCGCTGGTTCTGTCGCTCTGCCTCGGCATCATCGCGGGTGTGGCGGCGCTGCTGCTGTTCAGGGTCGTCCCCCGGCCGGCCTGATCGTTAATGCTGCCGAAATGATGATGTCGAATCAGGGGAGATTATTTCAAAGCCCATCCGGGCGCATCTTGTGCGGCACCCAGGGCCACTCAGGCCCAGGGCCACTCAGGCAGGAGACGACAGATGAGCGGACAGGATCAGACGGCGCCGCGGGTTGCGATCGTGACCGGTGCCTCGCGCGGCATCGGTGCCGCGATCGCCCGGCGTCTGGCCGGGGACGGGCTGGCGGTGGTGGTGAATTATGCCGGCAATGCCGGGGCCGCCGAAGAGGTGGTGGCCGGCATCACCGATGCCGGCGGGCGGGCGGTGGCCTGCCGTGCCGACATCGCCCGCAGCGAGGACGTGACCGGCCTGTTCGATGCGGCGATCACGGCTTTCGGCCGGGTCGACGTGGTGGTCAACAATGCCGGCGTCATGACGCTGGGGCCGATCGCCGGGATGACCGACGAGGTCTTCGACCGGATGATCGCGATCAATCTGCGCGGCAGTTTCAACGTGATGCGCGCGGCGGCAGGGCGCCTGGGCGAGGGCGGGCGGATCGTCAACCTGTCGTCCAGCGTGGTCGGCCTGCTGCAGCCGGGCTATGGCCCTTATGCCGGCACCAAGGCCGCCGTCGAGGCGATGACCATGGTTCTGGCGCGGGAACTGCGCGGCCGCGGCATCACGGTCAACGCGGTCGCCCCCGGACCCACCGCCACCGACCTGTTCCTGGACGGCAAGTCGCCGGAGCTGGTCGACCGTCTGGCGAAGCTGTCGCCGCTGGAGCGGCTGGGCACGCCCGGCGACATCGCCGCGGCGGTCGCCTTCCTGGCCGGCCCCGACGGCGCCTGGATCGACGGCCAGACCCTTCGGGTCAATGGCGGGGTGGTCTGAGGGGCTGATCCGGTCGGGCGGGTCAGATCGATTTGAGATGGGTGACCGTGCGCCCGCCACCGGCCGTGCCGGTGTTGACCGTGGTCGCCGGTTCCAGCAGCACCACCTCGCAGGGCTCGTCCAGCGCCACCGGGCAGTGCTCCACACCATGGGGCACGATGATGAACTGGCCGGCCGCCACCTCTTCGTCGCGGTCGCGGAATTTCATCAGCAGCCGGCCGCGGGTCACCAGGAACAGCTCGTCCTCGACCTCGTGGCGGTGCCAGACGAAGGCGCCGGACAGCTTGACCAGCTTCAGATGCATGTCGTTGATCCGCCCGCCGATGCGCGGGCTCCAGCAATCGTCGAACCCGGCGAAGGCGCGGGCGAGGTCGACGGTGCCGGCGGCGGAGATCCGCCCCTCGGCTTCGGCCAGCGCCTTCAGCGCGGCGCCGAGCTGGGCTGAAAGCTCGGGGGCCGCCCCGGCGAAACTACCCTCGATCGCGGCGGTGCCGATGGTGAAGCCGGCGGCACCGGCCGCGACCACGGCTGCCACCGCTGCCGGGCTGTCGATCGATCCGGCCACGATCACCGGCTTCGGGCCGATGGCCGCCACCACTTTCGCGATCAGCCCCGCGGCATCGCCCGGCCGGCGCCAGGCCAGCAGATCCACGCCCGAGACGCCATCCATGGCGGCCAGCCGGGCGGCATCGGCCACGATCTCGTCATCGCTGCCCGACAGCATGCTGGGATGGCCGGACACCGCGCCGGCAAAGGGCATATAGCGCAGGCCGTGGCCGGCGATCACCGGCAGCACCGCGTCCGGATGCCGGCCGCCGAGCAGCAGGTCGACGCCCAGATCGACCGCCAGCCGTGCCGCCGCCGCTTCGGCGGCGGGATCGAGAGAGACCATCTCCAGCACGCTTTCGGCGCCCGCGGCCTTGATGCGGGCATGAAGTGCCGCCAGACCGTTGCGGTCAAGCCCGACATCCTTGAAGCCGATGCGGCGGATGCCGAGCGCGGCTGCGGCGTCGACCAGGGCGTCGGCCCCGGCAACGGTGGCATCGTTGCGGGTTGCCATGAAGATCAGGCGGTCGGACATGGGGTCAGGCTCCGGTTCGGCTGTCGGCCGGCTGGCGGGATGCCGGGGCGGCGGGATGGCTGGATGCCGGGCACAGGCGGCGGGCGCAGGCGATGGCGGCCAGCAGCGGCGCCGGATCGGCGATGCCGCGGCCGGCGATGTCGAAGGCCGTGCCATGATCGGGGCTGGTGCGGATCAGGTCCAGCCCCAGCGTGACGTTGACCGCGGCATCCAGCCCGTCGAGCTTGGCCGGGATCATCGCCTGATCGTGATACTGGGCGACCACCACATCGAAGCGGCCGCGGCGGGCCTGAAGGAAGACGGTATCCGCCGGCCAGGGGCCCGAGGCATCGATGCCCTCTGCCCGGGCGGCCGCGATGGCCGGTGCCAGGATCCGGGCTTCGGCATCGCCGAACCGTCCGCCATCGCCAGCATGGGGGTTGAGGGCGGCGACCGCCACCCGCGGGGCCGGAATGCCGAAGGCGCGTGCCCCCTGATCGGCGGCCCGGATGGCCGCGAGTTCGGTGTCGTGATCGAGTCCGGCCACCGCCTCGGCCAGCGCCATGTGCAGGGTTGCCGGCACCACCCGCAGATCCGGGCCGGCCAGCATCATCGCCGCAGGCCCCCGGCCGGCATGGGCCGCCAGCAATTCGGTATGGCCCGGCCAGGACAGCCCGGCCAGGGCGAGCGCCGCCTTGTTGATCGGCGCGGTGACGATCGCGGAACCGCGTCCCGCCTGCACCAGTCGCACCGCTGCCAGCACGGCATCCACCGCGGCCCGCGCCGCCGCGGCATCGATCCGGCCAAAGCCCGGAAGCGGATCGAGCCGGCCGCTTTCCACCAGCCTGATCACCCCCGGACCGGCGGTCCCGGCCAGGGGATCGGTGACGATATCGATCCGCATATCGGGGGCCACAAGCCCGACCGCCCGCGCCATCACCCGGGCATCCCCCACCACCACGACCGGCAGCGGCCGGGCGGCACCCGCCAGCGCCTTCACGATGATCTCGGGGCCGATGCCCGCCGGATCGCCCATGGTGACCAGAACCGGTGCCGTCTCTGCCATCTCTCTCGCCCTTCGTGCCTGCTGCGGTGTCGGCCTCAGTCTAGCGGCGGGGCGGGCGGGGAAAAGCGATGGGTTCCGACCATAACTGGTGAGAATTATGCACCAGTTAGTTTCGCCATTTAATCTTCATTTCTTCCGGATAAATTTCCTGTGGGGGGATTTCTCTGCCCCCACTCCCGATAGCGTTGAGGTCTACGAAGAACTTCGTATATTCAGGGCAGGTTCCGTATTACGAAGAGGAGCTGGTGTCAAAGAAGCGCGTCGGTGGCTGATCCGGATGCCGTGTTCATCAGCGTTCACAGATGAGGTCGTATCATGAAGATCTGTCGGGCAGGTGAGACCTCGCATGCCATCTGTGCGCACTGCAAGGCTCTGGTCCCCACGACTTTTGCCTATCGCGACGTGCCGTTCGAAGACGGCGCGGGTATCGTTCGGGGCATTCTTGCGGCGGTCTGCGACCGATGTGGTCTGGTCGTCGCGATCCCTGCACAATCGACGCCGGCCATCCGCCGTGCGCGGGCGGTCGCAGAGGTTGCGCTGGAAGTCGTTCTGCCCGCGCCCGAACTGGAACTGCTCGATCTTGCGATCTGGCGGATCGATCCCGAGGCCGGTCAGCGGCTCCGCAAGTCATTGCTTGCCTTCTACCTGGCGCGTTTCGCCAGTGAGCCCCAGGGGGCCGATCGGCTTCGTACCCTGATCGAAGCGGCCGAGACTGCGCGCCATCCTGCCGGACTGCCTCGCAAACGCCTGTCGTGCAAGATTTCGCATCGCACCGACGCGGTGCTGCGCGATATGGCGGCGGGTCTGAAGGCCAGCCGCACGCAGATCGTGCGGGGCCTGATCCGGGAGATCGACCTCCGACTGGTCCGTCCGGACGTTCCCGAGGATCTGGAGACGTTGCGTCAGGCAGCGGCACTTGTGGCGGCCTGAACATGAAACGATCCGAAATCCCCTCGCTCGACGATCTGCGCGCCTTCGAGGCGGTGGTGCGGCTGGGGGGTGTGCGTGCGGCGGCGGAAGAGCTGGTTCTGACCCACGGTGCGGTCAGCCGGCGGATCGGCAAGCTTGCCCGGGATCTGGGGGTGCGGCTGGTGGAGCCCGAGGGGCGTGGCATCCGGCCCACGCCTGAAGGGGCGGTGCTGGCCGCGGCGGCGCATGCGGCGCTCGATCAGGTGGGCGAGGCGCTGGCGCGGATCCGCGGGGCGGCCGAGGGGCCGGTGGTGCTGTCCTGCGAACGCTCGATCGCCATGCGCTGGCTGATCCCGCGGCTCGGCCGGTTCGAGGCGGATCATCCGGATCTGCGGGTGCATCTGTCGGTCGGTGGCGGCCGGCCGGACCCTGGAACAAGCGGCGCGGGGCTGGCGCTCGGGTGGCTGGCCCTCAGGCGGCTGGATTTCCCGGTCGAGCCGGGCTGGATCGTCGAGCCGGTGGTCGAAGAGGCGATGGGGCCGGTGGCGACGGCGGCTCAACTGGCGGCCTTCAGGGATGGGGATTATGTGGCGCTGGGGTCCACCACCCGGCCGCGGGGCTGGGCCGACTGGCTGGCCCTGCATCCGGCGGTGCCGCAGCCGCGCGAGATCCGGCTGTTCGACCATCATGTGCTGGCGGCCGAAAGCGCCGTCGCAGGGCTTGGGGTTGCGCTCTGCCCGCTGCTGGTGGTGGCCGACGACCTTGCGGCCGGGCGCCTGACGGCACCCGAAGGGTTCGCCGCCGACGGCTCCCGCTACGGATTGATCCGGCGCGGGACGCGGGGGGTGCCGTCGACGGCGGTGGCCCGGCTCGGAGACTGGCTGAAATCCGAGCTGGACCGGACGGTGCGCGAGGCTCAGGCGGCGAGCAGCTCCGCTTCGGCAAAATCGTAATTCGCCAGATTGTCCAGGAAGTTGGCCACGTAATCCGGGCGCCGGTTGCGGAAGTCCAGATAGTAGCTGTGCTCCCAGACATCGAGGCCGAGCAGCGTGCGGCCGTCTGCGGCCGAGAGCGGGTTGGCGGCATTCGGGCTCTTCGAGACGCCGAGCCTGCCGTCGGGCTTCAGCACCAGCCAGGCCCAGCCCGAGCCGAACTGGCTGATCGCGGCGGCGCGGAAGGCCTCCTTGAAGGCATCGAGGCTGCCGAAATCCTCCGTGATCTTCGCACCCAGCCGGTCGGGCATGCGGCCGCCGGCCGGGGCCAGGCTCTGCCAGAAGATGATGTGGTTCCAGTGCTGGCCGGCATTGTTGAACACCGGCGCCATGTCCGCGCGCCCGGCCGAGAGATGGATGATCTCGTCCAGAGACTTGCCCTGCAGGTTTTCATCCCGGGCGACGAAACCGTTGAGGGCCGTGACATAGGCCTGGTGATGCTTGCCGTGATGGAGTTCCAGCGTCTCCTGGCTCATGCCGCGGGCGGCGAGGGCCGTGGTGCTGTAGGGCAGGGAGGGAAGCTCGAAGGCCATGGGATCCGGTCCTTTGGTGTGTCGCAATTAAGATTGCGACTCATTATCAATATCAGGTCGGATTGTCCCTGGCCCCTGGGAATATGTCAAGCGATGGCTTGTGATATCGCCGGTTCAGGCGGCGGGGCCGGCTGCATCCGGCGCGGCACCGGGGCGGGCCTCGATCCGGCTGCGCAGCAGTTCCAGCATTTCGGCCTGGTGGCGGGAAATGGTTTCGAGGTGCTCGATGCGCAGCTGATCGATCTTTTCGTGCAGCCGCATGATCTCGAGTTCCGCCTTGAGGTTGACCTCGTAGTCATGGGCGGCGGCGATGCGGTCCTTCGCCGCCTGACGGTTCTGGCTCATCATGATGATCGGTGCCTGGACGGCGGCCAGCATCGACAGCATCAGGTTCAGGAAGATGAAAGGATAGGGGTCGAAGGCCAGATGCCAGAGCTGCAGCAGCCCGGCATTGAGCACCATCCACGCGACCAGCACGCCGGTGAAGCTCAGGATGAAGCCCCAGGACCCGCCGATCGCGGCCACCCGGTCGGCCAGCCTTTCCCAGCGGCCGGATTGTTCATCGGCGAGGTCCGAAACATCGCGGGAGAGATGGGTGTGCCGCGCGATGCCGGCCAGCACCCGGCGCTCTTCGGGTTCCAGAGCATCGGGGGTGCTGCCGAAATGGCGACGGGCCAGTTCGGCAATGTCGATGGATTTCAGCGGATGGGGGGTCTTCATCGGGCGGCGTCTCCGGGGTCATGCACCGGCCGGCCCGTCTGTCGGGTCGGGAACCGGTGCATGACGAGACTGCCGGGTGCCGCGGGCGCCGCCAAGCGGCAAAACCATGCCGCCGGCGGCGAGGCCGTGGGTCAGGCGCTGCGGCGCAGCGGTCCTGCGCTGTCCGGGGCCAATCGGGCGGTGAAATGACGCAGCACCCTGGGCTCGTGCACGAAACCGAGCCCGGTAAGGTCGTGGGCACGGTCCTTCACCCGGATCAGGGCGTCGGCCACGTAATCCATATGATCGTTGGTATAGACCCGGCGCGGAATGGTCAGCCGCAGCAGTTCCAGCTTCGACGGCTTCTGCTGCCCGGTTTCGGGGTCGCGGCCAAGCAGCAGCGATCCGATCTCCACCCCGCGCACGCCGGCTTCGACATAAAGCGCATTGGCCAGCGCCTGGGCCGGGAAGCGCGCGGGCGGGATATGCGGCAGCATGCGGGCGGCATCCACGAAGACCGCATGGCCGCCGGTCGGAGCCTGGATCGGCACGCCGCCTTCGATCAGCCGCTGGCCCAGATGGGCGACCTGGGCGATGCGATAGTCCAGGAAGGCCTCGTCCACCGCCTCGTCCAGGCCGACCGCAAGCGCGTCCATGTCGCGCCCCGACATGCCGCCATAGGTCACGAAGCCCTCCATCGGCACGCAGAGCGCCTGGACCTCGGCGAACAGGGCGGCGTCCTCGCGCACCGCGCACAGCCCGCCCATATTGACCATCGGATCCTTCTTGGCCGACATGGTCAGCACGTCGCCTTCGGCATAGATCGCGGCCACGATTTCGGTCAGGGCCGCATCGCGCCAGGCCGGGTCGCGGCGCTTGATGAACCAGGCATTCTCGGCGAAGCGGGCGCTGTCGATCACCACCGGAATGCCATGGGCGCGGGCCAGCGCCGCGGCGGCGCGGATATTGTCCATCGCCACCGGCTGGCCGCCGGCGCTGTTGCAGGTGATGGTGACGATCACGCCGGCGACATTCTCAGGCCCGGCCGCATCGATCCCGGCCGCCAGGCGGTCGAGATCGAAATTGCCCTTCCAGTCGAAGGGCCGGCCGGTGTCGTAGGCGGCCGGCGTCAGCACATCGACCGCGCGCCCGCCAGACAGTTCGACATGGGCGGCGGTGGTGTCGAAATGATGGTTGGACAGAAAAACCGGCCGTGCGGCGGGGTTGCCCGACCGCGCGCGGGCCCGGGCGATCAGCACCGGGAACAGGATCTGCTCGGCGCCGCGGCCCTGATGGGTCGGCACCACATGGCGATAGCCGAACAGCCGCCGTACCGCGGCTTCCAGCCGATAGAAACTGCGGCTGCCGGCATAGGCTTCGTCGCCGGTCATCATCGCGGCCCATTGGGCATCGCTCATCGCACCGGTGCCGCTGTCGGTCAGCAGGTCGATATAGACATCCTCGGCGCGCAGCAGGAACAGGTTGTGGCCGGCCTCTTCCAGGGCGGCGATACGGTCTTCGCGGGTGGTCTGGCGGATGCGCTCGACCATCTTGATGCGGAAGGGTTCGGGAATGCGGGTCATCTGATCGCGATGTCCTGACAAGCCGCCCGCCGCGGCATCACGCAGGATGCGACGGGCGGTGGAGCAGCCGCACGGCCACGACATCCGGCTGCGGCTGCATCCGGTTCGGGCGGTGGGGCGTAAAGCTGTCGGAGAAAAGGGCGGCCCGGCCCTGAAACGGGCGGCCGCGGGCGCGATCAGGCCCGCGGGAAATCATAGGCGAGGACGATGTCCTGATTGTACCAGGCCTTGGCGCGGTCCGCCCGGCGGGCCGCGCATGACGGCACGCGCGTCCGCGAACCGTTGCCGGTTCGACGGGAGCACCGTCTCCACGAAACCACCACCATCGGCATGGCGACCTTCCCAATCCACGGGCACTGCTGTTGCAAAAGGTGGCGACAGGATGTGATCCCTGTCAAGGGGCAGGACAGCATGTTAGAACTTTGAAGCGCTGCCGTGAGATACAGGGACCATGACATATGGCGACGGCGACCGGTCCGGATAGCGGAATACTTCGCCCTCGTCGGCTGCGTCGGCCGGGGCTCAGAACCCTTCTCACCGTCACGATGGCCGGGCTCGCCCTGACCACGGTGGTTCTGCTCGCCCTGGTGGTGGCAGAGGTGGCCGGACGGCGGCAGGCGGCCGAGATCGGCGACGGTCTGGACGAGCTCGCCTTCCAGATGAGCGACAAGCTCGACCGCGCGATGTTCGAACGCTGGCGGGACATCCGGATCATCGCCGCGCGGCCGGTGCTGCGGGGCGACGACACCACCGCCAAGCGGGTGGCGCTCGAAATCCTGCAGCAGACCTATCCCGATTACGCCTGGATCGGCTTCACCGATCCCCGGGGCAGGGTTCTGGCCTCGACCGGCGGCCTGCTCGAAGGCGAGGATGTCTCGGCGCGGCCCTGGTTTACGGCCGGGCTGAACGGGCCCTTCGTCGGCGACGTCCACAAGGCCCTGCTTCTGGAACGGCTGCTGACCAACCCCGATCCGGGCACGCCGCTGCGCTTCGTCGACGTCTCGATGCCGGTGATGGCAGAAGGCGGGCTGATCGGCGTCGTCGGTGCCCATCTGTCGTGGAGCTGGGCCGACGACATCCGCCGGTCGCTGATCGCGCCGGGGGAAAGCCGCAGCGGCACCGACATTCTGGTCGTCGACAAGGATGGCGCCGTTCTGCTCGGCCCGCGCGCGCTCGAGGGGCAGAAACTCGATCTGCCGGGCCTGGCTGCGGGCACCACGGATCCCGGGCCGCGGGTCGAGACCTGGCCCGATGACGGCCGTGCCTATCTGACGGCCCTGCACCGCAGCCAGGGGTTTCGCGACTATCCGGGCCTTGGCTGGACGGTGGTGGTGCGCCAGCCGGTCGATCAGGCCCTGACCCCGGTCCGCGATCTGCGCCGCCTGATCCTGTGGGGGGCGGTCGCGATCGCGGCCACCGCCTGCGGCTTCGCGCTGTGGCTGGCGGCCCGCATCGCCTCGCCGCTCGACCGGTTGAGCCGGGCGGCCCGGCGGGTGGGGGAGACCAGCAGCCCCGACGAGGTGCCGCTCGACGGCGGCTATCGCGAGGTCCGGGACCTGGCCTGGTCGCTGCAGCGGATGATCGCCGCGCTGACGCAGAAACAGGAGGAGCTGGTCCGCGCCAATCTCGGGCTGGAGGCGCGGGTCGCCGAGCGCACCGCCGAGCTGACCGCCGAGATCGCCGAGCGCCGGAAGGTGGAGCAGGAGCGCGAGGATCTGATCCAGCGCCTGAAACAGATGGCCGAGACCGATTTCCTGACCGGGGTGATGAACCGGCGGTCCTTCTTCGACATCGCCGGTCGCGAACTCGCCGCCGCCCGGCGCTATGTCCGCGCGCTGGCCGTCATCGTGCTCGACATCGATCACTTCAAGCGGATCAACGACCGCTATGGCCACGGCACCGGCGACGAGATCCTGAAGGGTGTGGCAAAACGGCTTGCCGATGAAATGCGTGCCGGCGACATTCTGGCCCGCTTCGGCGGCGAGGAATTCGTCATCCTGCTTCAGGAAGCCGATCAGGACGCCGCCGTCGCCACGGCGGAGCGGTTGCGCACGGCGCTGGCCGACAGGAGTTTCGGCCTGATCGACGGCAGCTGCCTGACGGTCACCGCCAGCCTGGGCCTGGCGACCGCCGACCCCGAGACCGGCAGCATCGACGATCTGATCACCCGCGCCGATGCGGCACTTTACCGGGCCAAAGACGCCGGCCGGAACCGCGTTGAGGTGGGGTGAACCCGGTGTCATGTCATCGGCGCATTGCGTCGACTGCGCCGACGGTTCACCATACCGGGCAACGACCGGCCGGCCGGCGCATGGGGTGCCGGCGCGTGCCGGCACCGGAGGAACCGCACGCCATGACCGCCGAAGACACCGCCTTCACCTTGACCGCGCCCGACGGCCACGAGATCCGGGTCCGGGCCTGGCTGCCCGAGGGAACGCCCCGGGGCGTGGTGCAGCTTGCCCATGGCATGGGGGAGCATATCGGCCGCTATGACCGGCTTGCCCGCCGGCTGACCGCCGCCGGCCATGCGGTCTATGCCGCCAATCATCGCGGCCACGGGCCGGCGGCGGCCGAGGCCGGCGCGCTCGGCGATTTCGGGGCGGCCGGTTTTGCGGCTCTGGTCGACGATCTGGCGGTGATCGCCGCCGATCTGGGGCGGCGCCATCCGGGGCTGAAGCGGGTGCTGGTGGGTCACAGCATGGGCTCGTTTGCCGCCCAGGCCTTCATGACCCGGCATCCGGGGGCGGTGGACGGTGTGGCGCTGTCGGGCACCACCGCGGTCGACATGCTGGGCCAGGCCGCCGCCTCGGGCAGTTTCCGGCTGGAAGACCTGAACCAGACCATCCCCGATGCCCGCACCCCCTTCGACTGGCTGAGCCGCGACCCGGCCGAGGTCGATGCCTATATCGCCGATCCCTTGTGCGGCTTCACCGTCGCCGAGGCCTCGTTCGGCTCCATTTTCGAGGTCTGCGGCCCGATCTGGCAGCCCGAGGCGACCGCGCGGCTGGTGCGCGACATGCCGCTGCTGCTGTTCATCGGCGATCGCGACCCGGTCGGCGGCGACATGGTCTGGTTCGATACACTGGTCGGCCGCTATCGGGCGGCGGGTCTGGCCGATGTCTCGGTCCATGTCTTCGGCGGCGCCCGTCACGAAACCCTGAACGAGACCAATCGAGACGAGGTGATGACGGTGCTGGGCGCCTGGATCGACCGGGTCACCGCCGCCTGAACCGTCAACCCGGACATCATCAACCCTGGCATCATCAACCCCGGCGGGTGCGGCGATAGTCGTTGGGGTCGATGCCGTGGCGCTGGAGCTTGTCGTAGAAGGTCTTGCGCGGCAGGCCCAGCGCCTGGATCACCGCCTTGACCTCGCCGTCATGCAGCGCCAGCGCGGCGCGGATCGCGCCTGCCTCGAACCGGTCCACCCGGCGGGGCAGGGGCAGATCCGGGTCGTCGCCCGGCCCGGCCGCGCCCGCGGGCAGGGGCCCTGAGCCCGGTGCGGTTTCGGCCGAGAGCCCCAGCGCCACCCGTTCGGCGAAATGGGCCAGTTCGCGGACATTGCCCGGCCAGTCATGGGCGGCGAGATGGCGACGGACGGCATCGTCCGGCGCCGGCACCGGACGGCCGAAGCGGGCGGCCGCGCGCTCCAGGAAATGGGCGAACAGCAGCGGCACATCGCCCCGCCGCTCACGCAGCGGCGGAATGCGGATCGTCACCACGTTCAGGCGGTAATAGAGGTCGTCGCGGAACCGCCCCTCGGCCGCTTCCTGCAGCAGGTCGACCTTGGTGGCGCCGATCACCCGAAGGTCGACCGGCCGGATGTCGTTGGTGCCCAGCGGCTCGACCGTGCGGGTCTCCAGCACCCGCAGCAGCTTCACCTGCAGGCTCTTCGGCATGCTCTCGATCTCGTCGAGGAACAGCGTGCCGCCATCGGCATGTTCGATCCGCCCGACCCGGCGGCGCTGGGCACCGGTGAAGGCGCCGGGTTCATGGCCGAACAGCTCGCTCTCGATCACCGTCTCGGGCAGGGCGCCGCAATTCAGCGCCACCAGCCGGGCGGTCCGCCGCCGGCTGCCGGCATGCAGCGCGCGGGCCACGACCTCCTTGCCCGATCCGGTTTCGCCCAGCACCAGCACGTCGACATCGGCGGCGGCGACCGCCTGCACGGTCTCGCGCAGCCGCTCCATCTCGGGCGTGCGGCCGATCAGCCCCAGCGCCGCCTCGGCGTCCAGGGCGGCCTTCAGCCGGCGGTTCTCCATCACCAGCCGGCGCAGCCGCGTGGCCCGGGTCACCGCGTCCACCAGCGCCTCGGCCGGATAGGGTTTTGACAGGAAGTCCTGGGCGCCGCGGCGCATCGCCTCCACCGCCATCGGTATGTCGCCATGGCCGGTCACGAAGATCACCGGCAGGTCCGGATCCTGTGCCCGCAGCCGGTCGAACAAGGTGAGCCCGTCGATGCCCGGCATGCGCATGTCGGTGACCACCACCCCCGGAAACTCGCGGTCGACCAGCGCCAGCGCGGCCTCGGCCGAGGCTGCGGTCAGCACGTCGAACCCGGCCAGGTCCAGGGTCTGGGCATTGGCGATCCGGACATCGTCCTCGTCGTCGACGAAGACCACCTGTGGCAGCTCGCGGGTCATCCGGCCTCCGGCAGATCGATGATGAAGGTGGCGCCGCCCGTCGTCGCGGGCGGCTCTGCGGCAAGCGTGCCGCCCATGTCGCGCACCAGATCGGCCGAGATCACCAGCCCCAGCCCCAGCCCGTCGGGTTTGGTGGTGCGGAAGGGCAGGAACAGGGCCTCGCGGATATCGGGCGGCAGCCCCGGCCCGTTGTCCGAGACCAGGATCCTGAGCCGCGTCGTGCCGTCCCCGGCAATGATGCGCGCGACCCTTATGGCGATCCGCGGTGTCGGGCGCCCCTCGACCGCGTCGATCGCATTGCCGATCAGGTTGACCAGAACCTGTTCCAGCCGCACCCGCTCCGCCACCACCCGCGTCGCGCCGGTCTCTGACGGGATGTCGCAGACCAGGTCGATGCCGGCGGCCCGGATCCGGTGGCCCAGCAGCAGCAGGGCGCCGTCGATCGCCTCCGTCACCTGCACGGGTCTGGGCGCGGTGCCGGCCTTGCGGGCGAAGCCGCGCAGCTGGCCGGTGATCGTGCCGATGCGCGTGGTCAGCTCGCCGATGCGGGACAGATTGGCCAGGGCGGCATCGGCCCGGTCGCGCTCCAGGAAGGCGCGGGCATTGTCGGCGAAGGCGCGGATCGCCGCCACCGGCTGGTTGATCTCGTGGGCGACGCTGGCGGCGATACGGCCCAGAACCGCCAGCCGCCCGGCCTGGATCAGATCGTCCTGCAGGCGCCTTGCGGCGGCCTCGGCCTGGCGGCGTTCCTCCATCCCGGCCTCGAGTGCCGCATAGGCGCGGGCCAGATCGGCGGTGCGGTCGGCAACCGCCGCCTCCAGCCTCTGCCGTTCCAGGGCGGCGCGGGCGGCCCGGCCTTGCAGCTGCTGGCGGCGATACAGCCCGGCGGCCGCCAGGGCCGCAAGCAGGGCGATGCCGGTGCCGGCCAGCGCGCGCGCATCGGCCACCGCCCGCAGCATCGCCTGGTCGGCCGGGGTCATCAGATGCAGGGTCCAGCCGATTTCGGGCATGGTCAGGCTCTGATGCAGCAAAACGGCATCATCGACGCGCAGCAGCGCCTGATCGCCGGCCGCGGGCGCGAAAGGCAGGGGGTCGAGCGGTGCATCGCCGTATTGCAGCCCGGCGCGGATCGCGGCCCGCATCTCTTCGGGCAGCGGCGTCAGGCTGCGGAAGCGCCAGCCTGCGACCCCGCTGACCAGAACCACGCCGCGGGCATCGGTGGCGAAGATCCGTTCGGGCGCGCCGGCCCAGATCGCCTCCAGCCGGTCGAATTCGATCTTCACCACCATCACGCCCAGCCCATGGCGCGGAACGGCGCCCCGATCGTCGTCGATCCGCCGGGCCAGATACATGCCAGGGCGGTGGCTGACCGTGCCCATGGCGAAATGCTCGGCGGCGCCTTCGGCCATGGCCACGGCGTAATAGGGCCGGAAGCCGTAATCATTGCCCACGAAGCTGACCGGCGTCGCCCAGTTGCTGGCCGCCAGCGTCAGACCGTGATCGTCGATCAGGTAGATCACCGCTGCACGGGTGGCGCGGGTCAGCGCCTCCAGCTTGCGGTTCAGCCGGTCGCGGGCGCCGGTATCCTCCGGTGCCCGCAGCACTGCAAGCGCATCGGGATCGCGCGCCAGCACCACCGGCAGGGCGCGCTGCTTGTCGATCTCGGCGCCCAGCGTCTCGGCGTTCAGCGACAGTGAAACCCGTCCGGCCTGGCCCAGATCGGCCAGAACCTCGTCCCGTGCGATCCGCCCGGCCTGCCAGACCACAAGCCCGCCGATCACCAGCCACAGGCAGACGAATGCCGCCCAGACCCGGATCCGTCTCCGGCGGATCAGGCTGGCATCGGCGGGCCCGACGGTGGCGGTGCCCGGGGGTGTGGGGGCGGCGCGGTCGCTCATGGCGCCAGTGTCCGACGAATCGCGCCCGCGCGCAAATCCACACATTGTGCGGAAATTCGCCAATATCGCCGCCAATCCGGGCGGATATCCACACACTTCACGCAAAGTCCGATGGCGCATGCCGGGTATTCCGCCAGGGAATTCAAGGATTTGTTCGTCCTGGTGCCGGCTGGCACGCCGATTGCCAACAGCGGCCTCCGGGTCCGCCGGCAGGGGATGGCGGGCCGGATTCCAAGATCGGCCGGCGCCGCACGCCGGCGAAAACCCGGAGGAGGACGCCGGCGATGGCACAGGGTCTCGCAGGGCAGGGCGCGCAGGCAGGCGCCGCCCGGCCGAAGAAAATTTATCAGCACCTCTACGTCCAGGTCCTGATCGCGGTGGCGGCAGGCATCCTGCTCGGCCATTTCTATCCGCAGCTGGGCGCGGATCTGAAGCCGCTCGGCGATGCCTTCATCAAACTGGTCAAGATGATCATCGCCCCGGTCATCTTCCTGACCGTGGTCACCGGCATCGCGGGCATGAGCGATCTTGAGAAGGTCGGCCGGGTCGGCGCCAAGGCGATGATCTATTTCCTGGTCTTCTCGACGCTGGCCCTGATCGTCGGGCTGGTCATCGCCAATGTCGTCCAGCCGGGTGCCGGCATGCATATCGACCCGGCCAGCCTGGATGCCGCCGCGGTCAAGGCCTATGCCGACAAGGCC
This sequence comes from Tistrella mobilis, assembly GCF_039634785.1. Lineage (NCBI taxonomy): Bacteria > Pseudomonadati > Pseudomonadota > Alphaproteobacteria > Geminicoccales > Geminicoccaceae > Tistrella > Tistrella mobilis. The sequence goes on from NZ_JBBIAB010000032.1 coordinate 38,594, forward strand.
CATGACCAGACGCTCATCGGCTTCCTGATGGGCATCATCCCGGCCACCGCTTTCAGCGCCTTCGCCTCGGGCGATATTCTGCAGGTGCTGTTCTTCTCGGTGCTGTTCGGCGTCGGCCTGTCGATGATCGGCGAGCGCGGCGCGCCGGTGCTTGGCTTCCTGAAGATCACCACCCAGGTCGTCTTCAACATCGTCCATATCGTGATGAAGGTCGCACCCATCGGTGCCTTCGGCGCGATGGCCTTCACCATCGGCAAATACGGCATCGGCTCCATCGCCAATCTGGCGATGCTGGTCGGTACCTTCTACATCACCGCCCTCTTTTTCGTGCTGGTCGTGCTGGGGGCGGTCGCCCGTGCCAACGGCTTCTCGATCCTGCGCCTGATCCGCTACATCAAAGCGGAGCTGCTGCTGGTGCTGGGCACCAGTTCCTCGGAATCGGCGCTGCCTTCGCTGATGGAAAAGATGGAAAAGGCCGGCTGTTCCAAGCCCGTCGTCGGCCTGGTCGTGCCGACCGGCTATTCCTTCAATCTGGACGGCACCAACATCTACATGACCATGGCGGCGCTGTTCATCGCCCAGGCGACCGACACGCCGCTGGGGCTGGGCGATCAGATCCTGCTGCTGCTGGTGGCGATGTTGAGTTCCAAGGGCGCCGCCGGCGTCACCGGATCGGGCTTCATCACGCTGGCGGCGACGCTGGCGGTGGTGCCCAGCGTGCCGGTCGCCGGCATGGCGCTGATCCTGGGCGTCGACCGCTTCATGTCGGAATGCCGCTCTCTGACCAATTTCGTCGGCAACGCCATGGCCGCGATCGTGGTCGCGCGCTGGGAAGGGGAGCTGGACCGCGACCGTCTGGCGGCGACGCTGGAAGCCGGGCGGGTGCTGGATGATGCCACCGAAGCGGCCCCCGTACACATGCCGGCCCCTGGCCTTGCCCGGCCGCTTGCCGGCCCACCGATCGCGGGGACTCCGATCGCGGGGCCTGCCGAGTAACGGCAGCCTCGCCAGACCCTGCCCCGGGGGAAGGGGCACGCGGCCCCGCCGGGGCGCCATCCGTCGGGGGAGGTGGATGGCGCCGGGCGGGGCCGCAGCTTTTGTGCCGGTGCGGTGCGCCGTCCCGAAGGCTCAGGGCAGCTTCTGGGCGGTCTTCGCCGCGTCGCGATCGCGGCAGCGCTTCACCCAGTCCGCGACATGGGGCACGCCCGACAGATCCATGCGTGCCGCCGCCAGCCAGTGGACGATGGCCGAGACATTGAGGTCGGCCACGGTGAAGCGGCCGCCGACCAGCCAGCCATCGCCCTTGGCCAGGGCCTTGTCGAGCACGGCGAGCGGCCGGGCAAGGCTGGCTTCCGCCGCCTCGGCGCGGGCGGCATCGCGGGCTTCGCCGCGCAGCACCAGGCGGTGCAGCAGCACGGTCAGCGACAGCGCCTCCAGATCGGTGACCGCCCAGAAGCTCCACTGGGCCATCAGCCCCGCTTCGGCGGCATTGCCCGCGGCAAGCGGCCCGCCGTGTTTCGCGGCCAGGTAGAGGTTGATCGCCATGGATTCGGTGATGACCACGCCGTCGTCCTCGATCACCGGAATCCGGAGATTGGGGTTGAGGCGGGCAATGTCGGGGTCGCTCGCCGCGTCGGCGATCTTGACCGGGATGTGCTCGTAGGCGATGCCGAGTTCCTCGGCCATCCAGAGATTGCGCGAGGTGCGCGACGCGCTCATCCCGTAGATCTTCAACGTCATGACCCGTATTTCCTCCGTCGGTCGGGTCCCCCGGCCTTGCGCGGGGGTATCGTGGACGGCAGGACGTTAGCACGAGCCGCGGGCCGCGCGCATCGGCGCAGGTGGCCCGCGGGCCGGGGCCGGTCAATAGGGCTGGTATTCCCTGAGCCGCGCCCGGCGCAGCAGCAGCTCGACCAGGGTGGCGCGCAGGCGGCTGGTGAAGGCTTCCAGATGGCCGCGGCAGAGGTGCTCGGCCTCGTCGTTCTCCACCGCGATCGCCAGGCGCCGGCCGATGAGGGCCAGTTGATCCAGGCCGAGCAGGGCGGCCTGGCCCGCGATCGTCCGCGCATCGTCGGCCAGCACCACGGGGTCGGCGTCGTAGGTCATCCGGCGGATGCGGTCGGTGGCGGTGGCCATGAAGCCGTCGAGCATCTGGGCCACACGATCCTGCCCCATCTGACGCTGCAGCCGGTCGATCGCCGCCATTTCGTCGCCCACCGCTTCGACCGGCGCCTCGGGATGCGGCGCGGCGGCCTGCGGCGGTGCGGGCGGCGGCGCGCGGCGGATCCGGGTGTAGCGCTGCAGCATCTCGGCCAGTTCGGACAGCTGGACGGGCTTGGCCATATAGTCGTTCATGCCGGCGTCGCGGCATTGTTCCATGGCCGAATCGAAGGCATTGGCGGTCAGCGCCACGATCGGTACCCCGGCCAGCGTCGGGTCGGTCAGGCCGCGGATGGCGCGCGCCGCCTCCAGCCCGTTCATCACCGGCATGCGCATGTCCATCAGCACCAGATCGATGCCGCCGCGGGCGGTGATGGCCACCGCCTCGGCCCCGTCTTCCGCCTTTTCCACGATGCAGCCCAGGCGCTTGAGCATGGCGGCCAGAACCTCGCGGTTCATCTCCACATCGTCTGCCACCAGCACCCGCGGGCCGCGCCCTTCGGCGGCGGGCGGCGGGGATGGTGCGGCTTCCGGACGGTCCAGCGCCGTGGCCGCCCTGCCGGTCTTGAGGGGGGTTTCCGGCAAGGCGACCTCGAAGCGGAACAGGGCGCCGCGGGGGACGCTGTCGTCCAGTTCCAGCCGCCCGCCCATGGCGGCGGCCAGCCGCGCCGAGATCGCAAGGCCCAGCCCGGTGCCGGTTGCCGCGGTCGCGGTCTCGTCCAGCTGCGAGAAATCCTTGAACAGCAGATGCCGGCGCTCGGGCGGGATACCCGGACCGTCATCCTGCACTTCGAAGCGCAGCCACCCGTCCTCCCCCCGGCGGGCCCGCAGGATGACCCGGCCATGGGGGGTGAATTTGACCGCGTTCGACAGCAGGTTCAGCAGCACCTGCTGCAGGCGCATCGCGTCGGCGCGGATGGCGTGCGGCAGATCGGCCGCGGCATCGGTGATCAGAACCAGGCCCTTGGCCGTCGCCTGCGGGGCGACGACATCGCTGACCACGGTCAGCAGGCCGCGCAGATCCACCCCGTCGCGCGGCTGCAATTCCAGCTTGCCGGCCTCGATCTTCGAAAAGTCGAGCACGTCGTTGATCACGCCCAGCAGATGCCGGCCGGCGCTTGCGATCATCTGCACCCGCTGGCGCGGCCCCGGGCCCACCCCCGGATCGCCCAGCAGCAGCTGCGCCGCCCCCAGAACGCCGTTCAGCGGCGTGCGGAGTTCATGGCTCATGGTCGCCAGGAAGCGCGATTTCGCGAAACTGGCCCGCTCTGCCGCCTCGCGCGCGCTTTCCAGCTCGGCCGCGTGGCGTTCGCCGTCTTCGACCACCATGCTCCACAGCATCGCGAAATTGCTGCCGACATAGAACATGCCGGCCAGCGCCAGAAAGCCGCTCTGGACCCAGGTGCTGGCCAGCACGCTGTCCATGTCGGGGCCCGCCAGCGTCGCCAGCCCCCGTGCCAGGGTCACACCGCCGAAAATCGCGAAGACGATGCCGGCGGCGTGCAGCGACGGCCGCGCCCGGCCCCGGATGTCGTTGCGGATCGCGACCACCGCGCACATCAGCAGCAGCAGCCCGGATCCGGTGGAATAGGAGACGATGCGCGCCTTCAGGTCGGGGCTGGCGATGGTGAAGGCAAGCACCAGCCCCATCGTCACCGCGATCACCGCGATGGCGGGCGGCATCAGGCCACGCCGCCCGGTCAGGCGTTCGAAACTTGTGAGGTAGAGCGCCGATGAGACGAGCAGCAGGCCGTTTGCGGCCAGTGTGGTCGGCAGATCGCCGGTCGCGAGGTTGAAAGCCAGCACCAGCGAGGCGATCGCCCGCGCCGCATTGCCCGCGGTCCACCACAGAACATGGGCCGGACCGCGCCGTGCCGCACTGACCGCGGCGAATCCGATGGTCAGGGTCACGGTGATCCAGGCGTTGTAGATCGCCAGTGTGACGATGTCCATCTTCCGGCCCCTTCGGCGTGTACGTCCTTCAGATCCTACACTGTCCCGAAAAGGGGTAAACAAATCGCGTATATCGCGAGCCGTCAGACAGAAAATCGACCGGATGCCAGCCGGCGCTCATCGGCCCCGAAAGCGTGCAGGCCGGCCGCACGGAGGGTGATCCCGACCCTGTCGCCGGCGGGCGGCGCCGGCTGATGATGGCGGACCACGATTTCGTCGCCGTCATCGACCCGCAGATGCAGGATCCGGCTGTCGCCCAGCTCTTCGATCATCCGGACCCGGCCGGTCGTCACCGCATCGGGGGCGTCGGCGGTGGTGATCGCCAGATCCTCGGGCCGGATGCCGATCCAGGCGGTGGCCTGGGGCAGATCCCCCGCCGCGGCCAGTGCCCGGCCGGCGGCGCTGGCGGGGGAGGCGACGTTCATCTGCGGGCTGCCCAGGAAGCGGGCGACGAACAGGGTGTCGGGGCGGGTGTAAAGATCATGCGGCGGGCCCGCCTGCTCGATCCGGCCGCGGTTCAGCACCACCAGCCGGTCGGCCAGCGTCATCGCCTCCACCTGATCATGGGTGACGTGGATGATGGTGGCGCCCAGATCGGCATGCATGGCGGCAAGCTCCACCCGGGTGCCGGCCCGCAATGCGGCGTCCAGATTGGACAGCGGCTCGTCGAACAGGAAGACCTTGGGGTCGCGCACGATGGCGCGGGCGATCGCCACCCGCTGGCGCTGGCCGCCCGACAGCTGGGCCGGCCTGCGGTCCATCAGCTCGCCGATCTTCAGCATGTCTGCGGCCCTGGCGATCCGCGCGCGGATGTCGGCGTCCGAGGCCCCGGCGATCTTCAGCCCGAAGCCGATATTGCGACGGACGGTCATATGCGGGTAGAGCGCATAGGACTGGAAGACCATCGAGACGCCGCGTTTCGCCGGCGGCAGCTGATCGACCCGGTCGCCGTCGATCAGGATCTCGCCCGCGCTCGGTGCGTCCAGCCCGGCGATCAGCCGCAGCAGGGTGGATTTGCCGCAGCCCGAGGGGCCCACCACCACGGTGAAGCTGCCGCGCGGCACGGCGAGGTCCAGCCCGCGCAGCACCTCGGCCGCGCCATAGCGGCGGCCGAGGCCGCGAAGTTCCAGCATGGGGGGCAGATCGTCGGTCATGAGCGCGCGTCAGCCTTTCACGGCGCCCGCCGTCAACCCGGCCACCAGACGGCGCTGGAAGACCAGCACCAGCGCCACCAGCGGCAGGGTGACCGTGACCGAGGCGGCCATGATCATCCCCCAGGGCAGTTCGTGCTGGCTGCCGCCGGTCAGCAGCGCGATCGCGACCGGCACCGTGCGCATGTCGTCGGTGAGGGTGAAGGTGAGGGCGAAGAGGAATTCGTTCCAGGCGATGATGAAGGCGATCAGCCCGGTGGTGACGATGGCCGGCCACATCAGCGGCAGGAAGATGCGGGTCAGGATGGTGAAGGGGCCGGCCCCGTCCATGATCGCGGCTTCTTCGATCTCGACCGGCAGTTCACGGATGAAGGTGGTCAGCACCCAGACCGTGAAGGGCAGGGTGAACAGCAGATAGGCGAGCGCCAGGCCCCAGAGCGAATTGTAGAGGCCAAGCCCGCGGATCAGCGTGAACATGCCCGAGAGCACCGCCACCTGCGGGAACATCGAAACCGCGAGCACCGCCAGCAGGATCAGCCGCCGGCCGCGAAAGCGGATCCGCCCCAGCGCATGGGCGGCGGTCAGGCCCAGTACGGCCGAGGCGGTCACCACCAGCACCGCCACCAGCACCGAATTCAGGATGCTGCGCCCGAAGGCGCCGGTTGCGAACAGGGCCCGGTAGTTGCCCAGGTCGATCGCCTCCGGCCACCAGCGGATCCGGAAGATGCCGCTGCCGCTTTCCATCGAGGTCAGCACGGCATAATAGAGCGGGAACAGCGACCAGAGCAGCAGCAGGACGACCGAGAGGCCGAGGCCGATGGCGGCAAGCGGGGTGCGGCGGGTCATGCGCCCGCCCCCCCGTGCCGGCCGCCGGCCGCCGACCGGTCGGGGCGGAGCACCGCCAGCCACAGGATCGTGACCAGCCCCACCACCAGGAAGAGCAGGGTAGAGGCGGCCGAGCCATAGCCCATGTCCTGGAACTGGACCAGCTGCTGGCGGGCATGGACCGACAGCGTCATGGTCGCCTCGGCATTGCCGGTCATGACATAGACCAGATCGAACACCCTGAGCGCATCGAGCAGGCGGAAGACCATCGCCACCGCCAGCGCCGGGCGGATCAGCGGCAGGGTGATGAAGACGAAGACTTTCCAGGCGGGGATGCCGTCGACCCGGGCCGCCTCGTAACAGTCGCGCGGCACGGTCTGCAGGGCCGCCAGCATCAGCAGGGCGACGAAGGGCGTGGTCTTCCAGACATCGACCAGGATCACCGCCGGCAGGGCGGTCGTGGCATCGGCAAGCCAGGCCACCGGCCGGTCGATCACGCCCAGTGCCATCAGCCCGGCATTCACGATGCCGAACTGGTCGTGGAGCATCCAGGCCCACATCTTGGCCGAGACCACGGTCGGGATCGCCCAGGGCACCAGCACGGCGGCGCGCACCCAGCCGCGGCCGGGGAAGTCCGCGTTCAGCACCAGGGCCATGGCGATGCCCAGCACCGTTTCCAGCGTCACCGAGGCGGCGGCGAAGATCAGCGTATTGGCAAGCGCCCGCCACCAGGTCGGATCGGCCAGGATGCCGTACCAGGCGCCGTCATAGGCTTCCAGATAGTTGGCGAAGCCGACCAGGCCGTAATCGCCGGGGGCGGTGAGGCTGGCATCGGTGAAGCCGAACCAGATGGTGCGGGCCAGCGGCCAGACCGCGACCAGCGCCAGCACCGCCATCATCGGCGACAGGAAGATCGCCGCGGTGCGGGCGGAACCGCGGCCGGCGGTGCTGGCCCTCGCGCTCACCAGCGTCCGCCGCGCGACAGGCGGCCCAGATCGCGATCGAGGCGGGTGAGGGCGGCTTCGGGCGTCATCCGCCCGGCCAGCGCATCCTGGGTGCGCTGCCAGACGGCGGCCGACAGCCGGTTATAGGCATCGCCCGTGGCGCGGGACGGCCGGGCGACCGCCGTCTCGAAAGTCTGGTAAAGCTGGCCGAAGAACGGGTTGGCGGCCAGAACCTCGTCATCCTTGTAAAGCGCGGGGATGGTCGGGTTGTAGGCGGCTTCGACCGCGCGGCGCTTCTGCTCGGCGGCGCCGGTCAGGAACCGCACCAGATCGGCCGCCTCGGCCGGGTGCTTCGAATAGCGCGAGACCGCCAGATGCCAGCCGCCCAGCGTGCCGGTGGTCTTGCCCTCGGGGCCCCCCGGCGGCAGGGCGGTGACGCCGACCTTGTCCCTGACGGGGCTGTCGGCGCTTTGCGCCAGGGCCCAGGCATAGGGCCAGTTGCGCATGAACACCGCCTTGCCCGACTGGAACACGCCGCGCGCGGCCTCTTCGTCATAGGTGAGCACGCCTTCAGGCGAGATCTTCCCCACCCAGGATGCGGCTTCGGTCAGGGCGGCCAGGGCCTTGGGGTTGTTCACCGTCACCCGGCCGTCGGCATCGACGATGGTGCCGCCGCCATAGGCGTCGATCCATTCCAGCGCATTGCAGGTGAGGCCTTCATAGGCCCGGCCCTGCCAGACATAGCCCCAGAGATCGGTCTGCCCGGCCGCGCGTTCCTTCTGCTGGATGTCGGTGGCGATGCGGGTGAGATCGGACCAGCTCTTGGGCGGCTGGTGGCCATATCGGTCCAGCAGATCCTTGCGGTAGTAGAGCACGCCGGCATCGGTCCACCAGGGCATGGCGACCAGCCGGCCGTCGACGGTGTCGTTCTCGATCAGGGCCGGGAAATGCTGCGCGGGGGCATCGCCCATATACGCCGACAGATCGACCAGATGCGGCGCCAGCATGCCCGGCCAGACCACGTCGATCTGCAGCACGTCGATATCGTCGGCGCCGGCGCCCAGGATCTGCTGATAGAGCGCGAAGCGTTCATTCGAGGAATTGGGGGTCGAGACGATGGCGACCGTGTTGCCGGTCGTCTTTTCCCAGGCGGCGACCCCGTCGCGGCAGAGCGACAGCTCGACACCGACCGCGCCGCAGGAAATGGTGAGCGAGACACCCTCGGCCCGGGCGTCCCCGCCGGTGCCGGCAAGGGCCGCCGCCCCCAGCAGCATGCCCGCCGCAAGCGTGATGCGGCGCATGTCCCGCCGCGTCGTCATGACCATCGGTCCAGATCCGCTTCTGAATTCGCCGGTGTGCCCGTGCCGGCCTCGTCATCCTCCGAAACATCCATCGCGACCACGTGATGTCGCGCTCAACTCTGCGCACGACCAGCGGGGGCCGGGTCTTCACTCCCGTCTGGCGGACGGGGGCAGAGACCCGGAAATCTCACGCGGGCGATCCCTTGTTTCTAATCCGATCTCGGGAAAAGTCCACCGGGTATTGGAAAATCAATGGAGTGTTGACCGTAGACGGCCCGCTGAGGTGAACCTACAGCGGCAGGCTTGCGAAGCTCGGCCCCCCGGTTGAAACCCGGTTATCGAGAAGCGGGGCGTCCATCGATCAAGCGACCTTCGTATAATACACAACTCTTCGTAGCGGTGTCCGCGTCGTGATCCAGATTCTGTGGAGAAGCTGAGAGTCCGTCCAAGAAGTTATCTATGATTTCCGGCTCCTTGCGATTCTGCGCATCATGATCCGGATCATCGCGAGGCGGAGGAATGCCAAAGCCATCCGTGAGAGGTTCTCGAAGTCTTTGGCCAGCCTGCGGCAGCGGCCGAGCCATCCGAAGGTCCGTTCGACGATCCAGCGTTTGGGCAGAACCTGGAAGCCCTTGGCGGTATCCGAACGCTTGACGATGTCCAGGTGCCAGACACCGAGTTCACGCACGGCGGCAGCCGTGGCGGCCCCCTGGTAGCCACCATCGGCGAAGATGCGCTCGATGAACGGGAACAGGCGGCGGACCCCGTTCAGCACCGGCAACTTCAGCACCGGCGACGCGCCATCCCGATCCTGAATGTCGGCAGGCTGGATCTGCGCTTCCAGCATCATGCCGAGCGTGTCGACGACGATGTGCCGTTTCTTGCCTTTGACCTTTTTGCCCGCGTCATGGCCCGACGGATCGATCCGCGCCCCCCTTTTCCGCGCTTTTGACGCTCTGGCTGCCGATGATTGCGGCGCTCGGTCCGGCCTCTTTCCCGGCCAGCTCGCGAACATCCACGAACAGGGCATGGTGGATCCGCGCCAGTGTGCCATCCTATTCCCACAGACCCGGATATTCATGCACCGTGCTCCGCGTCGGCAGATCCTTGGGCAGAGCCCGCCATTGGCAGCCGGTCATCAGCACATAGAATACGCCGTTCAGAACGTCGCGGACATCGACCCTGCGCTATTGGCCGCCGCGCTTCGCCGGCGGGATCAGCGGTTCGACCAGCGCCCATTCTTCATCCGTCAGGTCGCTCGGATATCTCAGGCCCGGCCGTTCATAAACCCGGCGGGTTTCCGTCGTCCACATTCTGTCCGCTCCCTTTTTCTCTGGCGCGGCAGAGAATCACAACGGATTCACCGGATTCGATAACCTTCCGGACGGGCTCTAATACTACAGTTGCATATTATATCTTTTCGCCCCATGCGAAATGGCCGCAACCGCTTGATGTGACTGCCGCCACCGAAACCATGCCCAGACGTCCCCTGCGTGGCGTTGTGTCGCGAACAGAA
>NZ_JBBIAB010000033.1 GCF_039634785.1 Tistrella mobilis
TCCCGGCAAACGGGACAAAACGAGTCCGAAACCACCCCCCGCATGATGTCGCAACTGATCGGCTTCATCTCTACAGCTGAAATCAGGCGGCTTCTCTCCAGGCTTCTGTTCGCGACACAACACCACGCAGGGGACGTCTGGGCATGGTTTCGGTGGCGGCAGTCACATCAAGCGGTTGCGGCCATTTCGCATCGGGCGAAAGATATAATATGCAACTGTAGTACTAAGCCGAGATGATTGCGCCGGGCCAGGTTCGTCGGGCCCGGCGCATGTTGCTGAGCGTCAGCCCGCCCGATGCGTGTCGCGCAGGGCCTTGCGGTTCAGCTTGCCGACCGCGGTTTTGGGGATCGCATCCACCACGATCACCCGGCGCGGCTTCTTATAGCCGGCGAGGCGTTCGCCCGCGAAGCTGCGGAGTTCCTCGGTGAAGGCCTCGGGCTCGGCCGCGGCGCGGGCGCGGTGGTCGGGGCGGAGCGCCACCACCGCGGTCACCGCCTCGACCCATTGCGGATCGCTGAGGCCGATCACCGCGCATTCGGCGACGGCCGGATGGGCGGCCAGCACGTCTTCCACCTCGCGCGGATAGACGTTGTAGCCGCCGGTGACGATCATGTCCGAGGTGCGGTCCAGAAGGTGCAGATAACCGCGGTCGCAGATCCGGCCGATATCGCGGGTGCGCATCCAGCCCTCGGGCAGCAGGGTTTCGGCGTTGAGCGCCGGCGCGTCCAGATAGCCCTTCATCCGCTGGGGCGCGCGGACCGCGATCTCACCGGGTTCACCCGCCGGCACGTCCTGGCCGGCGGCATCGACGATGCGGAGTTCGACATCCAGCGCCGGCCGGCCGGCGGCGCCCAGCAGCTCCGGCACATGGTCTTCGGGGCGCAGCACCGAGATGGTCAGCGGGCATTCGGTCTGGCCGTAATACTGCCAGAAGCGGTGCTGCCCCCACATCGCCATCGCCCGCTCGATCACCGGCCGCGGCATGGGCGAGGCGCCGTAGATGATCGTCTTCAGCCGGCTGTCCGCCACGGCGGCCGCCCCCGGCCGGTCGAGCAGCATGCCCAGCATGGTCGGCACCATGTTGATCGCGGTGATGCCGTCCTCGACGATCCGGGCCAGATAGGCGTCGGGTTCGAAGCCGCGCATGATCACCGTGCGGCCGCCGCGCAGCCAGAAGGGCAGAACGAACACGCCGCTCGCATGGATCAGCGAGGCGGCATGGAGCATGGCGTCGTCGGGCCCGGCCGGCAGCAGGTTCAGCAGCACGTTGCGGCAGATCGCGGCATAGGAGGCCTGGGTGTGCTGGGCGGCCTTGAGCGTGCCGGTGGTGCCCGAGGTGAAGAGGGTCAGCACCACGTCGTCGGCTTCAACCCGGATCGCGGGCGGGGTGGTGGGCTGGTCGGCCGCGGCCGCCACGATGTCGCTGCCACCGCCCTCGGTCGTGCCAAGGCCGAGCAGGGTGAGATCAGGCAGTTCGGCGGCAAGCTCTGCTGCCCGTCCCGCGAGTTCCGGCCCGTAGACCAGGGCGCCGACCGGGGTTTCGCGCAGCATATGGGCGTGTTCGCGCAGCGACAGCCTGGAATTCAGCGGCACGCGGTCGATGCCGGCGCGCACGCAGGCGAAATCGACCGGCACGCTCATCAGCCCGTTGTCGAGCAGCAGGGCCACGCGGGTGCGGTGCCCGAGCCCTGCGGCATGGAAGGCATTGGCGAGCCGGGCGGAGAGCTGGTCGACCTCGGTGAAGGTCAGGCTCCGGCCTTCGAACTCGATGGCGGTGCGCGGGCCGTGCCAGCGCGCACCCTGGTCGATCAGGTCGCGGTAGAGAGGTCCACAGGTGGTGGCCGACATCGGACGTCTGGTCTCCCTGTCACGGGGCCGCGGGCTTGGGCGCGGCCGGCATGGTTGCATGGTTCTGCCCCGGTGAGGTCCGGGGTTCTTCCGTCAGTCCTCGAAACTGCCATGGCGCCCGGCCCCGGCGGCGAAACGGCCGGCCCCGGCGATGGCTTCCTCGAACACGATCGGATAGCCGCCGGCGCCTTCGCGCGCCAACGCCTCGGCCATCGGCAGATCCCATTGGCCGATCGCCGATCGCCGGTCGGCGCGCATGCAGGCCTGCGGGAAGGCGGCAATCTGGCGGGCGAGCGCCTCTGCCGCTGCGCGGGCCTCTCCCTTCGGCACCACACGGTTGGCGAGGCCGATCGCCAGCGCCTCTGCCGCATCGACCGGGCGGCCGGTCAGGATCATGTCCATGGCCCGGCCATGGCCCACGATCCGCGGCAGGCGTACCGTGCCGCCATCGATCAGAGGCACGCCCCAGCGGCGGCAGAACACGCCGAACACGGCATCTTCTTCGGCAACCCGCAGGTCGCACATCAGGGCCAGTTCCAGCCCGCCGGCCACGGCATGGCCTGCAACCGCGGCGATGACCGGCTTGTCGATCACCATCCGGCTGGGCCCCATCGGCCCGGGCCCGGTGCCGGTCGGCTCCACCTCGTTGCGCAGATCCGGGTCGCCCAGGGCGCGCAGATCGGCCCCGGCGCAGAAGGTACCACCCGCCCCCCAGAGCACGATCACCCGCACATCGGGATCAGCATCGGCGGCGGCGAAGGCGGCGCGCAGCGCCTGGGCCGTGGGCCGGTCCACCGCATTGCGCCGTTCGGGGCGATCCAGGATGATGGTTGAAATCCCGGCGGCGGTTTCGACCCTGACGGGCTGGCGTTCGGACGTGGTATCATCTGGGTTCATCGGGCGCCTCCGTCGCATCAAACCGTTTGCTTCAGTCTATGGTATTTAATGACGATCGACGAAACATCGCAAGCCGACGCTTCAGTTTCCACCGAAACGGTCACGAATCCAACCCCGCCCAACGCGCGGGAGATGGTTCTGGATCTTCTGACGACACATGACGCCCATGAACTGCCGCTGAAGGCGCTGGTCCGGGCCGGCAATCTGTTCGGCTATACCGATCAGACGGTGCGGGTGGCGCTCAGCCGGCTGAAGGCGGACGGGGTGATCGCCTCGCCGGCGCGGGGCGTTCATGCACTGGCCGCGGCCGGCGCGCTGGTGCGCGAGGTGGAAGGCTGGCGGCGGCGGGAAGGGCGTCTGGTCGCCTGGTCCGGTGCCTGGATCGGCGTCGCCGATGCGGCGATCGACCGGACGGACCGGCCGCAGCTTCGCCGCCACGACCGCGCGCTCAGGCTGCGCGGCTTCCGGCAGCTGACCCAGGGGGTGTGGATCCGGCCCGACAATCTGGCCGGCGGCACGACGGCGCTGCGGGATGATCTGGCGCAGCTGGGTCTGGCGCCCCTCGCGACCGTGTTTCGCCTGGATGATCTGGCCCCGGAGGATGAACGTCGCGCCCGCGCCCTCTGGGATGCCGCCTCCATGGACCGGACGGAGGCCGATCTCGACCGGCTGCTGGTGCTCGGCAATGCGGCGCAGGATGCGGTGGAGCGCGGGGAAGCGGCGCCCGAGCCGGTGGCGGCGGACTCGCTCGCCATCGGCCGCACGGTGATCCGCAATCTGGTGCGCGATCCGCTGCTGCCCGACGAACTGCGCCCGGGCGAGACGCGGCGCCGGCTGACCGAGGGCATGATCGCCTATCAGCTCCGCGCCAAGGCGCTCTGGATCCGGCTGCTCGACCAGTGGGCGGCGGGCGGCTGAACATGACCGGGGGAGAATGGGCAACGGGGGAGAATGGCCATGCCATCCTCCCCCGCACCTCGTTCCGATCGCGTCAGATGTCAGCTGCCGCGAACCTCGGCCAGCATGGCCTTCGCACCGGCCATCAGCACGCCGATATCGACCCCGGCGGCCACGAAGCGATAGCCCCAGTCGACATAGCGCCGGGCATCGGCGGCGTTGGTCGCCAGGATGCCGGGGGCCTTGCCGGTGGCGGCGATACGGGCGGCGGCGTCCTTCAGTGCGGCCTGCACCTCGGGATGGCCGGGCCGGCCCAGATGACCCATCGAGGCCGCGAGGTCCGAGGGGCCGATGAACACGCCGTCGACCCCGTCGACCGCCGCGATTTCTTCCAGCCGGCCCAGCGCCTCGCCGGTTTCCACCTGAACGAGGACGCAGATCTCCCGGTTGGCGACCGCGAAGTAATCCTCGGTCTGGCCATAGCGGCTGGCGCGGGTGGCACCGGCGACGCCGCGCACGCCATGGGGCGGGTAGCGCGAGGCCAGCACGGCGGCAGCGGCTTCTTCCGCCGACTGGACGAAGGGCACCAGCAGGGTCTGGGCGCCGATGTCGAGCAGGCGCTTGATCAGCACCTTGTCGTTCCAGGCCGGGCGCACCACCGCCGAGGCGGTGCCGGTGGCGGCCGCCTGAAGCAGCGGCTGCACGCCGGCCACATCCACCGGCGAATGCTCGCCGTCGAAAAGCAGCCAGTCGAAGCCGGCCAGCGACAGGGCTTCCGAGGCGACGGGGCTTGCCAGCGACAGCCAGAAGCCGTTCAGAACCTCACCGGCGGTAAGCCGGCGCTTGAAGTCGTTGCGGGGGGCCTTCATCGCGCACCTCAGACGAACTGCACGGCGACGGCGCCGAGCGGGCCGAAATCGGCATGCAGCGTGTCGCCCTTCTTCGCCCAGACCGGCCGGGTGAAGCTGCCCGAGAGCAGCATATGGCCGGGTTCCAGCGTCACGTCGAAGGGGGCGAGCTTGTTGGCGAGCCAGGCCACCGCCATGGCCGGATGGCCGAGCACACCGGCGGCGAGGCCGGTCTCCTCGATCTCGGAATTGCGGTAGAAGATGGCGCCCACCCAGCGCAGATCGACATCGGTCGGCCGCACCGGCCGGCCGCCCAGCACCAGGCCGGCGGCAGCACCGTTATCGGCGACGGTGTCGAAGATCCGGCGCGGCTCGGTCACCCGGGCATCGATGATCTCGATTGAGGGCACGACCCATTCGGTGGCGCGCAGCACGTCGACCAGGCCGACATTCGGGCCCTTCAGCGGTTCCTTCAGGATGAAGGTCAGCTCGGGCTCGACGCGGGGGACGCAGAAATCCTCGAACCGCACCTTGGCGCCGTCGGCGAGCACCAGATCGTCGAACATATAGCCGTAATCCGGCTCGTCGATCTTCGATGCCGCCTGCATGGCCTTGGAGGTGAGGCCGATCTTGTGGCCGATGATCTTCGCCCCGGCCTTCACCTTGGCGGCAGCCACGGCCGAGGAAATCGCATAGCTGTCGGCGATCTCGATCTCGGGGAACATCTCGGACGGGCGCTGGCCCTGCACCTTGGTGCGGTGGCTTTCAAGCAGGCTTTCGACGCAGCGTGCGCGCTGTTCTTCGGTCAGCATGGGAAACCCGATCCCTCTCTCAGAGCTTGATGCAGACGTTGCGGAGTTCGGTATAGAACTCCATCGAATGGATGCCGCCCTCGCGGCCGATGCCCGACGCCTTGGAGCCGCCGAAGGGCGTGCGCAGATCGCGCAGGAACCAGCAGTTCACCCAGGCGATGCCGACCTCGATCGCCTTGGCGGTGCGATGGGCGCGGCCGAGACTGGTGGTCCAGATCGAGGTGGCGAGGCCGTAGGGGGTGTCGTTGGCGAGCGCCAGCGCCTCCTCCTCGGTGTCGAAGGGCGTGACATGGGTGCAGGGGCCGAAGATCTCGTCGCGGACCACGGCCGCATCCTCGGGCAGGCCGGTCCAGACGGTGGGCTCCACCCAGTAGCCGCCGGCATAGCCCGCCACATCCGGCGTGCCGCCGCCGGCGATCAGCGTGGCGCCGGCCGCACGCGCCTTGTCGTAATAGGACAGCACCTTGGCGCGATGCTCGGCGCTGATCACCGGGCCCATGGTGGTGGCGGGGTCGAAGGGGTCGCCGAAGCGGTAGCTGCGCGCCTTGGCCGCCAGCCCCTCGACGAAGCGGTCGAAGATGCCGCGCTGGACATAGAGCCGTTCGGTCCCGAGACACACCTGGCCGGTATTGGCGAAGCAGGCGCGGCCCAGGCCTTCCAGCGTCGCCTCCAGATCGGCATCGTCGAACACGATGCCGGCATTCTTGCCGCCGAGTTCCAGCGACACCGGACGGATGCCGCCGGCGGCCGCGCGCATGATCGCCTCGCCGGTCCGGGTCTCGCCGGTGAAGGTGATGCCGTCGACATCCGGATGGGTGGTCAGGAATTCACCCGCCGCCCCCGGCCCCATGCCGTGGACGACGTTGTAGACGCCGCGCGGGATGCCGACCGCATTCATCACCTCGCCCAGCAGGGTGGCGGTGGCGGGGGTTTCTTCCGAGGGCTTCACGACCACGGTGTTGCCGCAGGCGAGTGCCGGGGCAACTTTCCAGGTCATCAGCAGCAGCGGCAGGTTCCAGGGGCAGACCACCGCGATCACGCCGCGCGGCAGGCGGAGCGCATAGTTGAGCGCGCCGGCCCCGTCCGGGGTCGCCATCTCGAAGGTTTCGGTCGAGGCGGTCAGGATCTGATCTGCGAAGACGTTGAAATTGGCCGCCCCGCGCGGAATGTCGATATGCGAGGCGATCGAGCGCGGCTTGCCGGTGTCGCGGATCTCGGCCGCCAGGAACTCGTCGAAGCGGGCGTTGATGCCGTCGGCCAGCTTGCGCAGCAGGGCGACCCGTTCGGGGATCGACATCCGGCCCCAGGGGCCCTTCAGCGCCGCCTTTGCAGCACCGACCGCCGCATCCACTTCCGCCCGGCCGGCCGCGGAGACCTCGCCGATGACTTCACCCGTGGTCGGAAAATGATTGGCGAAAGCCTCGCCGCTGCCGGCGACGAATTCGCCGTCGATGAAGTTCAGGAAACGGGTCAAGTCGGTCATTCCTTTCGGTCGGCCGGCGGCGTGGCGATGTCGCGCTCGGGATCGCCGTCGGTCAGGTAGTCCCACATGCGTTCGAAGATCAGGCCGGCACGGGTGGCGCGGGCGGCGGCGGCCTCGGGGCCGATCACCGGGGCGGTATCGCCGAGACCGGTGGAAAGGGCGGCAAGCTCGATCCGGCAGACGTCTTCCAGATACCAGGCAAGGCCCACGGCCTCTTCCAGGCTGGCGCCGGCGACGACCGCGCCATTGCCGCGCATCAGCACGCCGGCGCTCTCGCCCATCGCCTCGATCACGCCCGCCGCCTTCTCGTCGTCGCGGACCAGCTGGATGTCGTCCCAGAGCCCGACGCCCGGGGCGAAATAGGTGCCGAAGCCATGGCGCATGCGCGGCACCCGGCCCAGCGCCGCCAGCGCCATCATGCTGGGCGACATGAAGCGCACCACGCCCTGCGCCTCGGGGCGCTTTGCATAAATCCGCTGGTGCAGCCGCACCTCGCCCAGCACGCCCGCCGGCAGGGGGCCATCGACCGGCACCACGGTGCAGGCCTCGCCCGGGCGCACCAGCCCCATCGGCCGCGACGGGCAGACCAGGAAGCGGTCGGCATCGATCCGCGCCGAGCAGTGGCCATAGGCATGCACCAGCCCGGCCCGTCCGAGTGCGCGGGCAGCGACCCGGACGGTTGCAGCAAGACGGTCGGTCATGATCTCAGTCCTTGAAGGCGGCGATGTTCGGTGCCGAACCCCACTGGCAGAAGCCCTTGGGAGCGAAATGGAA
Organism: Tistrella mobilis; assembly: GCF_039634785.1. Lineage (NCBI taxonomy): Bacteria > Pseudomonadati > Pseudomonadota > Alphaproteobacteria > Geminicoccales > Geminicoccaceae > Tistrella > Tistrella mobilis. The sequence continues at coordinate 7,560 of NZ_JBBIAB010000033.1, forward strand.
CTGGCGGTCCCGCCACAGCGGCTCGTCGTGGATCTCGCAGACCCCGGTCGAGTATTCGAAGGTCATGCCGTCGGGGCCGGCGAAATACAGGAACTGCGCCGAAGACGTCGGGTGCCGGCCGGGGCCGAAGGTCACCGTCACCTGGTTGCGGCGCAGATGCGCCAGCGAGCGCTGGATGTCGTCGGTGCTCGCCACCTGGTGGTTGACGTGCTGGATGCCCGGCTGGTGGAAGGGGAACAGCGCCACCGAGTGATGGATGGTGCCGAAGCGCATCAGCGGCGCATCGCCGATCCGGTCCGACACCCGCGCCTTGCAGACATCGGTCCAGAACAGCTCGTCGCGCGCCGGGTCGGTGGAGCAGAGCCCGACATGGGAAAAGCCGGTGATGCCGGCATCGCGGCTGCCGTGATAGCGCTGCGCCGTGGTTTCCGGCCGGACCACGAATTCGATGTGGTTGCCGCTCGGGTCGTCGAAGCGGATGAATTCGCGGACATGGCGGGCATCGCATTCGGCCGGGGTGCCGTAATGGACGGCATGGCCCAGATTCTCCAGCACCGCACCCGCGTTCTGGAGGTCGGCGGAGGTCGCGATCTCGAAGGCCGTCGCCTCCTGCTCGCGGCCGCCCTCGACATAGCACAGCGTGTGGGCGCGGGCGTCGGACTTGAAGTAGATCGCGCCCTTGCGGCGCTCGGCCACCTCAAGCCCCAGGATGTTGACCGCGAACCATTCGGCACCGGCCAGATCGCGGGTGCCGAGACGGCAATAGACGACGTCCTTGAGACCGATCACCTCTCATCCCTCCCCAGAAATTCGGGCGTCGTGCAGGGTGACCCCCAGGCGCAATGCGACAGGGCGGCATCGGCGAACTGGCGGGGCCCACGGCCGGTTACCGCCTCACCCCGCTCCATGCCATGGGCGTAGGAATGCAGCAGGCCGCCGGGGCCGCGGGCGGTGACGAACATGGCGCCCGAGGTCGGCTGGCGGCCGGGGCCGTGGACCACCGGTACCTGGCGGGCCTGGAACAGATACCAGCCCTGCATCACCGCATTGATCCCGTCCACCTCCCACACCGCGCCCAGCAGGCCGTCGCGATCCGAGGGGTAGAGGGCGATGCGGTGATGGGCATCGTCGATGCGCAGGAAGACGGCATCACCCGCCCAGTCCGAGACCTCGGCGCCGATGCCGCGGGTCCAGAAATCCTCGTTCGCCGCCATGTCGGTGCAGGCAAGCTGGACCGATTGCAGACCGGTGATGCCGGCATCGCGCGTCCCGTGATAGCGCCAGCCCGAGGTGAGCGGTCGCCAGACGATCTCGACCGCCACGCCATTGGGGGCGATGACCGACAGCCCGGCCTTGATCTGCCGGGCGGCGCAGGCCGCCGCATCCAGGCGCTGCCGGGGCAGGCCGGGACAGGCGGCTTCAAGCCGCGCCTCGGCCTCGTCCAGCTCGCGGGCATGGGCGACGGTGAGCGCCACCGCGGCGGGGCCGGCCTCGGCCGTGTAGCAGATCGCATAATTGCGCGCATCCGAACGGAAGCGGCGATTGGCATCGTCGTGATCGCCCGGCTGCAGGCCGAAAATGCCGGTGGCGAAGGCCTCGGCGCCGTCCAGATCCTCGACGGGCACCCGCAGATAGCGCAGATCCCGGTAGATATCGGTCATCTCGATCGTCCTCCTGGCCGGCCGTCCCCGGGGGGCGGGGGACGGCGGCCGTGGCAGTGGGAAAGAAGGCGGATCAGAGGCCCGCGGCTTCCTTCTCCAGTTCCTTCAGCAGCGGGGTCTTCTCGCGCCAGGACTGGTACCAGAGGTCGACGGCGCTGCCGAAGAAGGCGCGATCGGCGTTCACCACCGGCACGCTGGTGGTCTTCAGCTTGTCGAGATAGGTGGCGTCGATCTCGGCATAGGCGCCGACGATGCCGTCCAGCTCCTCGGCCATGATCTTTTCGATCACCGCCTGATCTTCCTTGGGCACGGTCTGCCACTTGCGGCCCGAACCCACCGCGATCATCGGGAACATCATGTGGTTCGACGCCACGATGGTGCCGGCATGCTCGTAATACTTCGAGTTCCAGGTGCCCTCGAAATCGATCTGCATGCCGTCGACCTGGCCGTTGGCGAAGGCGTCATAGAGCGCCGGCAGCGGCATGGGGGTGGGGGCCGCACCCAGCCGGGTCCAGAAATCCAGCTCCTGGGCGAAGGGCACGGTGCGCACCTTCTTGCCCGACAGATCCTCGACCGAGGCCACGGGGCCGCGCATCACGATCTGCCGCATGCCGGCCATACCCCAGCCGAAGCCCTTGAGCGCGAATTTGGACACGCCGCCCAGCAGCTTCTGCGCCACGCCGCCCTTCAGGATCTGCCGCGCGCCGGCGGCATCCTTGACGATATAGGGGGCGAGGAAGACGCCGTAATCGGCATCGCGGTTGGCGAATTCACCCAGCGTCAGGAAGGCGAAGTCGAGCGCGCCGGTCTGCAGCTGCTGTAGCATCTGCGCCTCGTTGCCAAGCTGGCCCGAGGGGAAGACCAGAATCTCGACCCGGCCGTTGGTGGCTTCTTTGATGCGCTCTGCGACCGTCACCGCGCTCTTCGACCACTGATGCGGCGGCGGGGTGATCAGGCCCAGCCGATACTGTTCTGCCTGGGCCTCGGCGCCGATCAGGCCGACCATCAATGCGGCGGCGGCGGTCAGGATGCGTGCTGCTTTCATCCCTGGTTTCCTCTCGGGGTCTCGTTATGGGGGGTGGCTTCCTTCTTGGAGAGGAAGACCATGAGGTTGGTCAGGCCGGCATCGCGGCTGGCGGCGATCTCGGCCACCGGCCGCGGATCCGCCTCGGCCATGCCGGAGACGAGGCGGGCGCGGGTGGCGGCGTCCAGGCGCGGTGCGCCCAGCGTCGCCCACCAGCGTTCGAATTCGGGGCCGAGGGCGTCGACGAAACGCCCGATGCCGCCCTCGGCACCCGCCAGATGGAAGACGGTGGAGGGGCCGACGATGCACCAGCGCGGCGCCAGACCCTGGATCACCGCCTGTTCGATATCGGCGAGGCTGGCGATGCCCTCGCTCGCCAGATGCACCGCCTCGCGCCAGAGCGCGGCCTGCAGGCGGTTGACCAGATGGCCGGGCACCGGCCGGGTCAGCGTCAGCACCGTCTTGCCCATCGCCCGGAAGAGGTCGGCGGCGCGCGCCACCATTTCGGGCGCGGTCAGCGTGCCGCCCGACAGCTCCACCACCGGCATCAGATAGGGCGGGTTGCAGGGATGGGCGATCAGCAGGCGCTCCGGCCGGGCCAGCCCGTCGGCCATGTCGTCGGGCGACAGGCCCGACGAGGACGAGGCGATGATGCTGTCCGGGGCCAGATGCGGTTCCAGCGCCGCCAGCGCCCGGCGCTTCAGATCGAGCTTTTCGGGCAGGTTCTCCTGCACCAGCACCGGCGGCGGGCCGGCCTCGGCCGCGGTCGCGACATGGGCCGGCGCGGTCGCCCGCGGGCTGAGCGTGCCCAGGCCCTGCAGCACCGGCAATGCCTGCGCCTGGACGGTGGCGATGCGATCGGCCACCGCCGGATCGGGGTCGATCACGGTCACGTCATGGCCGGCGCCGGCGAAGGCGGCGGCCCAGCCGCAACCGATCAGTCCGCCACCCAGAATCCAGATGCGTGCCATCAGAGCAGATCCTTAAGGCCGGTGGAGAGAACGGGGAAGACGACCAGCAGCAACAGGACCGACAGCACCGCGAAGAAGAACGGCATCAGCAGCACCGCCAGACGTTCGGCCTTCACCTTGCCCATCAGCGAGGCGACGAACAGCCCTGTGCCGACCGGTGGTGTCAGCAGACCCAGTGTCAGGTTCAGGCAGAGCACGACGCCGAAATGGAAGGGATCGATGCCGTAGACGCCTGTGGCGACCGGCAGGAAGACCGGCACGATCAGGATGATGGCGGGGATCGGGTCGCTGATCATGCCCAGCACCAGCAGCAGCACGTTCAGCATCAGCAGGAAGACGATCGGCGAAGCGGTCATCGCCTGCATGGTCTCCGCCACCAGGGCCGGCAGGTTTTCGAAGGTGATGACCCAGCTGAACACCTGGGCGGCGGCGATCAGGAACAGCACGGTCGCCGAGCCGCGCGCGGCATTCAGGAAGGCGGGGAGGATGTCGGCCAGCGTCATCTCGCGATAGACGAACAGGCCGATCAGCACCGCGGCGAGGCTGGCGATCGCGGCCGATTCGGTGGGGGTGGCAAGGCCGCCCAGGATCGAGCCGACGATGATCACCGGAATGGCGGCCGCCGGCAGGGCATCGAGCACGGCGCGGAAGCGGGCGCGGATCGGCATCGCCTCGGTCTTGGGAAAGCCGTGGCGGCGGCCCAGCCACATGATCACGCCGATGAAGGCGAGGAAGATCAGCAGGCCCGGCACGATGCCCGAGATGAACAGGTCGCCGATCGGGATCTGTGCGATCACGCCGAAGATGATGAACAGCATCGAGGGCGGGATGATCGGCGCCAGCAGGCCGCCGGCGGCGGTGATCGCCACCGACACGTCGCGCGGATAGCCGGCCTTTTCCATCTCGGGCACCGCCAGCCGCGACATGATGGTGATCTGCGCCACCGTCGAGCCCAGGATCGCCGCCATCATCATATTGGCGACCAGGTTGACATAGGCGAGCCCGCCGCGGATCGAGCCCAGCATGGCCAGCGCCAGCGCCATCAGCCGTCGGCCGATGCCGCCGGCATTCATGAACTCACCCAGCAGGATGAACAGCGGCAGGGCGAGCAGGCCGTAATTCTCCAGCCCCCCGAACATCTGCTGGCCATAGGACTGGAGCAGGATCAGGTTGCCGGTGGCGAAGATGTAGATCAGGCCGAGGGCGGCGAGCGCGAAGGCGATCGGCATGCCGACCGCCAGCATGGCGAGGAATGAGACGCCCGCGATCATGCCGCCATTTCCTCCCCGCCGGTCAGGCGGCCGGCGAGCGAGGCCAGCACATGGATGGTGGCGGTGACGCAGAAGACCGGCATCACCAGCCAGAACCAGACCTTGTGCATGCCCAGCGTCACGGTCGGCTCCTGATAGATGAAGTTGAAGGTCGAGGCGGTGAAATCCTCGATCGAGGCGGCCTGCAGCACGCCCACCGGATCGAACCAGCGCCAGATCTGCACCGAAAGCACGGCCAGGAAGACCAGCAGCGCCACATCCACCAGGATCGCGAGCCGGCGCCGCGCGGCGGGCCTGAGCGCATCCGGCAGCAGGGTGATCGCAATGTGCTGGCGCCGCGCGAGACCGAGCGAGGCGCCGATGAAGGCCGCCCAGGCCATCAGGAACACGGCCAGTTCGTCGGTCCAGATCAGCGGATTGCCCAGGCTGCGCGAGACGACGTTGCCGAGCAGCAGGCAGAAGATGCCGAACACCGTCAGCCCCGCCGCCCAGGCTTCGACCCCGGCGATGCGGTTGCTGAGTGTCTGCAGGCAGGCGACCGGACCAGGGACGCCGCGGGTGCCGGTGTGCAGCGGGGACTGCGACGCGCCGGCCTCTTCGAGGATTTTTGTCATCGATATTCCTCCCTGCGGGCATAAAATATCGATATTTTGAGCGTGTCAATTTGGAAATTGATATTTTCGGGCAGCCGAACTAGCCTGCCTCTGATTTCAATCTCGCCGGGAAACCGACACCGCATGGACAAGCGATCGCCCGTCCGCCCGGATAGCCCCGCCCGACCGGATATTGAAGACAAGACCCAGGCCGAACGCGCCTACCGCCTGATGCGCGAGGACATCGTCACCGGGGCGCTGCCGCCCGATCTGAAGCTCAAGATCGAGATGCTGCGCGACCGCTATCAGATCGGGGCGGGGCCGCTGCGCGAGGCGCTGGCCCGGCTGTCGGGGGAATATCTGGTGCAGATGCAGGGCCAGCGCGGCTTCGTGGTGGCGCCGATGTCGGCGACCGATGCCCGCGAGATCGGCCATCTGCGCAAGATCTTCGAAGCCGATGCCCTGGCCCAGTCCATCCCGGCCGGCGATGTCGCCTGGGAAGAGCGGGTCATCACCACCTATCACCGCCTGGAGCGGCTGGAACTGGCCGACCGCCAGGGCGTCGAGCAGATGTCGGAATGGGAACGGCTGAACCACGATTTCCACGAGGCGCTGGTCTCGGCCTGCGCCTCGACCTGGCTTCTGCGCATGCGGGCGATGATGTTCCGCCATCATGAACGCTATCGCCGCCTGTCGCGCGCCAAGACCGTGATGACCCGCGACATCCATCTGGAACATCGCGCCCTGCTGGATGCCGCACTCGACCGCAATGTCGACCGCGCGGCCGAGGTGATCCGCCGCCATATCGAACACACCACCGGCGCCGTGGTGGCGGCGCTGGCCCGGGATCCGGCCGTGGACGCGCCTGCGCAGGCGACCGGCACCGACTGACATCGACCGCCCGTCGGGCGCAGAAAGGGCCGGGATGTCGCCATCCCGGCCCTTTCGGTGTGTCTGCTGCCGACGGTGCCCCGTCAGAAGGTCGTGTTGTGGGCGGTGAACTTGGTGATCAGATAGGGCTCCATCGCCTCGATGCCGCCTTCCGAGCCGTAGCCGGAATCCTTGATGCCGCCGAAGGGCACCTCGGGCAGGGCCAGCATGCCCTGGTTGATCGAGATCATGCCGCTTTCGATATCGGCCGAAAGTGCGGCCGCGGTCTTCGACGACGAGGTGTAGGCATAGGCCGCCAGGCCATAGGGCAGGCGGTTGGCTTCGGCAATCAGCGCGTCATAGCCGCTGAAGGTCGAAACCGGCACCACCGGGCCGAAGGGCTCTTCATTCATGATCCGGGCCGCGAGCGGCACGCCGGTCATCACCGTCGGCTGGAAGAAATAGCCCTTGTTGCCGATGCGCTCGCCACCGGTGCGGATGGTGGCGCCATTGGCGACGGCGTCGGCGACCAGGGCTTCCATCGCGTCCACGCGGCGCGAATTGGCCAGCGGCCCCATGCGGGTCTCGGGATCGAGGCCGTCACCGACCTTGATCGAGGCCACCGCCTCGGTGAATTCGCCGACGAAGCGGTCGGCGACGCTCTCTTCCACCAGGAAGCGGGTCGGCGAGACGCAGACCTGGCCGGCATTGCGGAACTTCTGTGCCGCCAGCGCCTTGGCCGCCTTCGAGACGTCGACATCGCCGAACACGATCGCCGGCGCATGGCCGCCGAGCTCCATGGTCGCGCGCTTCATGTGCTGGCCGGCCATCGCCGCCAGATGCTTGCCGACCGCGGTGGAGCCGGTGAACGAGATCTTGGCGATCACCGGATGCGGGATCAGATAGGACGAGACCTCGGCCGGAATGCCGTAGACCAGGTTGATCACGCCGGCCGGCACGCCGGCATCGGCATAGGCGCGGATCAGCTCGGCGCAGCTTGCCGGGGTCTCTTCCGGGCCCTTCACGATGATGGTGCAGCCGGTCGCGATCGCGGCCGAGACCTTGCGGACCACCTGGTTGATCGGGAAGTTCCAGGGCGTGAAGGCGGCGACGACGCCCACCGGCTCGCGCGTCACGGTCTGGAGATGACCCACGGCGCGGGACGGGATCACCCGGCCATAGGTGCGGCGACCTTCCTCGGCGAACCAGTCGATGAGGTCGGCGGCGGCCAGCGTCTCGACCTTGGCTTCGGCCAGTGGCTTGCCCTGTTCCATGGTCATGATGCGGGCGATGGTGTCGGCCCGCTCGCGCAGCAGATCGGCCGCCTTGCGCATCACCTTGGACCGGTCATAGGGCGAGACCTTGCGCCAGGTCTTGAACGCCCGGGCGGCAGCCTCGAGTGCGCGGTCCAGATCGCCGGTCGACGCATGGGCGACGCGGCCGATCTCCTCGGCGGTGGCCGGGTTCAGGACGGCCTCGTCCTTGCCCGTCGAGCCCGGAGCCCAGGTGCCGTCGATGAAGAGGCTGGTATTCGGATACATCTCTCGCTCCTCGGGAGGGGACATGTGGCCCCGTGGGGCCGGGCGGGGGTGAGGGTGAAGGTGAAGGGGTGGGGATGAGTGCGGATCGGTCAGCGGCCGCCGGCGACCACCACGCGGTTGCGGCCCGCGCGCTTGGCCTGATACATGGCGCTGTCGGCGGCCTCGACCAGATGGTTGTAATCGGGATGGCCGTCGAACACCGCGACACCGACCGAGGCGCCGAGCCGGATGCGGGTATCGCCCGACAGCACGATTTCGGTTTTGCCGATGGCTTCGCGCAGCCGTTCGGCCAGCGCACGCGCGGCCGCTTCGCCGGCCTCGACCGCGACGACCAGAAACTCTTCGCCGCCATAGCGGAAGACCAGATCGCTGCTGCGGCAGGTGCCGAGGATGGTTTCCGCCGCCTGGCGCAGCGCCGCATCGCCCGCACTGTGGCCGTGGCTGTCGTTGATCGCCTTGAAATGGTCCAGATCGACCATGATCACCGCGAAGGGATGGTCGCGGCGCATCGCCAGCGTGATCTCGCGCTTCAGAATCGCGGGAAGGAAGCGGCGGTTGAGCGTCCGGGTCAGTGCATCGCGGCCGGCCTCGGCGCCGATCAGGGCCTGGAAGGCATCGTTCAGGATGAAGCGGATCTCGTTCACGGCATTCTGGATCGGGCCCAGTGTCGGGCCGAAACCGTTGCCGGCCGCACGTGCCGCATCGGTCTCGGGCAGGATGCCCTCGTCCAGCTGCTGCATCAGCTCGTTCACCCGGTCCAGCACCGGCGTGCCGTCGAACATGATGCCGCCGCGATGATGGAACCAGAGGCCGAAATCGGACCGGCCGATCCGGGGCAGGGGCTCGGTCGAACCGCTGCCGCCGGCCAGCGCCAGCAGCACCGCCTGGTTCCATTCCAGCAGCGAGGCGCGCTGGCTTTCGCGTTCCAGCGACAGGTCCTGGCTCAGGAAGAACAGCCGATAGGCTTCCTCGTCGCGGCTTTGATGGGCCAGGCCCGAAACGAAGACCGTGCCCATCAGCTCGATGGCGATGTCGATCACGGTTTCGACATGCAGCAGCAGCCGGACCAGATCGTCGCGGCTGACCCGGCTGCCGGCGATCCGCCCGGCGATGCCGGCCTTGATCAGCCGCGCGCCGCGGCTGACCAGATGCAGGGGCACCCGGACCCGGGCATGAACCTCGCCCACGCGGGTCTGCACGGTGGCCATGCTGTCGAAATCGGGTGCGGGGCCGGCCGGAAACAGGCTGCGGATCCAGCCGGCCAGCGAGCCGCGCAGCCGGGTCTGGACGATCTCGTTCGACAGCAGCGGCGCCGCCTCGGCATCGGCCATCAGCACGTCGTAGAAATCCCGCGCCAGCTCGTCGGAGGAGGCACTGACCAGCCCGGCCAGCCAGTCCCGCATCTCGGGCGCCAGCGCGGCCTGAAGCCGGTGCCAGTCACGCCGGGCGGCCATGAGTGACGGATTGGGGTCGGCGGCGATGTCGTGACGGGCGGCCGTCTTGCCGGCGGTGGTGGGCATCTGTGGGCGGGGGCCTGACTTTCCTGCGGTTCGGCCCCCGCCGGCCGGCGGAGACGCCCGCGCATGATGCGGCGGGAAACCGGCCGCCGCAAGTGTCGCGCGCGTCCTCAAGGGCGGCGGTCGAGGATCCGGTCGATCAGCCCCCAGTCCAGCGCCTCTTCCGCGGTCATGAACCGGTCGCGGTCGAGCGTGCGTTCAACCTCTTCAGGGGTGCGACGGCAGTGTTCGGCATAGAGCCGGATCATGCGCTGCTTCACCCGCAGCGTTTCCTCGGCATGGATCAGGATGTCCGAGGCCTGGCCCTGGAACCCGCCTGAGGGCTGGTGGACCAGAATGCTGGCATTGGGCAGGGCCGCCCGCTCTCCGGCAGTGCCGGCCATCAGCAGGAACGAGCCCATGGAGCGGGCGGTGCCCATGCACAGCGTGTGCACCGGCGAGCGGATATAGCGCATGGTGTCGTACATCGCGAAGCCGCTGGTGACCACGCCGCCGGGCGAGTTAATGTAAAGATTGATCGGCCGGCCGGGGTCTTCCGCCTCCAGGAACAGCAGCTGGGCGCAGACAACGGCCGCGACATCGTCGTCGACCTGGCCGTTCAGGAAGATGATCCGTTCCTTCAACAGCCGGGAATAGATGTCGAAGGCCCGTTCGCCCCTGGTCGACTGTTCCACGACCATGGGGACGAGCTGCATCGTGCCGCGCATCGGCGACCTCCGCTCTGATTGGATTTTGTGAAAAGCTGTGCCGCGTCTAGGCGGCGCGCATCATCGCGCCGCTGCGGTCATTGGCGGCGGCCATGCGGCGATGGACGACCCGAAGCCGGGTGCCACCGGTGGTGTTGGGTGCGATGGTGAAGGTCACCAGGCTTTCGGTGAAGGGCGGTGCCTGTTCCCGCATGCGATAGCTGAGTTCGCGCCCGGGCGTGACCGAGGCCGGTTCGGCCGCCGCCAGATCCGCGGCCGGCAGCCAGTGCGCCCGAAGTTCCGGAATGCTGATCGCCCGCCAGACCTTCTGCGGCGGGGCGTCGAGATCGTAATCCTGCACGATGCGATCGGCGCCGGGCGTGGAGGCGGGGGTGGTCATTGGTCCATCTCCTTCAGCAGCGCCTTCAGGGCATCGATCCGCGCCGGCCAGTATGCGCGATACTTCGCCAGCCAGTCCGCCACCACGGCCAGACCGTCGGGATCGACCTCGTAATCGACGAACCGGCCCTGGCGTTCTTCCCGCACCAGCCCGGCGGCACGCAGCACGGCCAGATGCTGCGATATCGCCGGCTGGCTGATCGCCATGCCGTCCCTGAGCGCGCTGGCATTCATCCGCCCCGCGGCCAACTTCTCGAAGATGGCGCGGCGGGTAGGATCGGCGAGGGCTTTGAACACATCGGTCTCGGTCATGCCAATAGATAAGCAGATACTTATATGACGTGCAAGCCCTCTCTGCGCGCGCCGTCACCTGCCCATGGTCAGCACCAGCCGGCCGGTCACCTCGCCGCGGCGCAGCCGGGCCAGGGCCTCGTCGATCCGGGCGAAGGGCAGGGGGGTGACCTCTGCCCGAACATGGCCGCGGAGCGCGAAATCCACCGCTTCCTGCAGGTCGCGGCGCGTGCCGACATTGGATCCGCGGATGGAGCGTTCCCAGTTGGAGATCCGGGCGATCGACACCCGGATGGCATCGCGTTCGCCCCCCGGCAGGCCGATGAACACCGTGGTGCCGCCGGGGCGGGTCATGGCGATGGCCTGTTCGAAGGCCGCGGGTGCGGTGGCGGTGACGATTGCGGCATGGGCGCCGCCGCCGGTCGCCGCCTGCACGCCGGCCACGGGGTCACCGGCCGCGGCATCGACCACGGCTTCGGCGCCGAGCGTCAGGGCATGGTCCAGCCGGGCGGGCGAAACGTCGACCGCGACCGGACGCAGCCCCATCGCCCGGGCATACTGGATCGCGACATGGCCGAGCCCCCCCGCGCCCACGATCGCCACATGCTCCCCCGCCCGCGCTTCCGACCGCTTGAGGCCGCGCCAGGTGGTGACGCCGGCGCAGAGGATCGGCGCGATCGCCACCAGATCGGCATCGGCGGGCAGGCGGGCGACGAAGGCGGCCTCGGCCAGCATATACTCGGCATAGCCGCCATCGCGGCTGAAGCCGGTGGCGCCGCCGGCCTCGCAGATCGTCTCCATCCCGGCCAGGCACCAGGCGCAGCGTCCGCAGGCATGGGCCATCCAGGGCACGCCCACCGCGTCGCCGATGGCGATGCCCGACACGCCGGCACCCAGCGCCGCGACATGGCCGGTGACTTCGTGGCCGGGGATCAGCGGCAGTTTCGGCGGCGTGCCCCAGTCGCCATCGACGATGTGCAGGTCGGAGTGGCAGACACCGCAGGCTGCCACGCGGATCAGCACCTCGCCCGGGCCGGGTTCCGGGCGCGCGACCTCCATTATCCGCAAGCCCTCACCCGGCCGTTCGACCACTGCCGCCTGCATGCGCGCCATGTCTGCCATCTCCTGGTTGTCGTCCGTCAGTGCCGGCCGGACAGGGTTCCGGCCGCCTGCCAGCAGAGCGCAGGGGCGTGCGGGCTGTAAAACAGGAAACGCGCCGGGTCCGGTATCGGCAAAGCCGATGGCAGTTGCATCCGTCCGCGGTTGGCCCTGCCGGTGCGTTCGGCTTTTCCGATAGCGCAATCCGGGATTTTGAATTGGTCATGCCGCCCCCGCCGGCCGCAGGCTGATCGGGGGACGGGTCTGGGGAGATCCGTCCGCCTGCGCGGGAGGCATTCGCAGATCCATGATCACCATCACGGCCATCATCACCGTCACGCCCGGCGCCGAAGCGCTTGCCGAGGCCGAGCTGCTCAAGGTTGCGGCGCATGTCCGGGCCAACGAGCCCGAGACGGTCGACTTCTTCATCAGCCGGTCGCGGGACAATCCCTGCCGGTTCACGACCTATGAACGCTTCACCGACGTCGCGGCCATGGATCGTCATAACGGCTCGGAGGCGGTGGCGGTGTTCTTCGCCGCGGTCTCGCCGCATTTCGACGGGCCGGTGATCCTGGAAACCTGCACCGAACTTTCGGCGAAGTGAGGCGGCACCCATGCCCTTTGATCTGAAGACCGCCGGATACTGGACGGCGCTCGCCGGCCGGCTCAAACCCGATACCGGCCTGTTCATCGATGGCGATTTCGTCGAGGCCCGGGGCGGCGGCCGCTTCGCCACCATCAACCCGGCGACCGACGCGGTTCTGGCCGAGGTCGCCCGCGGCGGTGCCGCCGATATCGACCGGGCGGTCGCCTCGGCCCGGCGGGCCTTCCGCACGGCGCCCTGGGCGCGCATCCCGCCCCGTGCCCGCATGGAGGTGCTCTACCGCTTCGCCGATCTGATCGAGGCACATGCCGAGGCATTTGCGGTGCTGGATGCCCAGGATATGGGCAAACCGATTGCCGAGATGCTGACCATCGATGTCCCGGGCAGCCTCGCCTGCTTCCGCTTCATGGCCGAAGCCGCGGACAAGATCACCGGGTCTACCACCGCAACGGGAGAACAGGCTCTCCACTACATCCTCAGGCAGCCGCTTGGGGTGGTGGGCTGCATCGTGCCCTGGAATTATCCGCTGATGATGGCGGCATGGAAGATCGCGCCTGCCCTCGCCGCAGGCAATGCGGTGGTGCTGAAGCCTGCGGAACAGTCACCGCTGAGCGCCCTGCTGCTCGGCCGGCTGTTCGTCGAGGCCGGCGGCCCGCCTGGTATCCTGAACGTGGTGCCGGGCTTCGGCGAAGAGGCCGGTCAGGCGCTGGCCCGCCATATGGATGTCGACAAGATCGCCTTCACCGGCTCGGGCGAGGTCGGCGGGCTGATGATGGAATATGCCGGCCAGTCGAACCTGAAACATGTCTCCACCGAATGCGGCGGCAAGTCGCCCCATGTGATCATGGCCGATGCGCCCGATCTCGAGGCGGCGGTGAACACGGCCGTGGCGGGCATCTACGGCAATCAGGGCGAGGTGTGCAGCGCCGGCTCGCGGATTCTGGTCGAACGGGCGATCCTGCCCGACGTCCTCGACGCCTTCGCCGCCCGCACCCGCGAGACCGTCCGGGTCGGTGATCCGCTCGACCCCGCAACCACGCTGGGGCCGCTGGTCACCCGCAGCCATCAGCGCCGGGTGCTGGACTATATCGACACCGGCCGGGCGGAAGGCGCGCGCCTGGCCTTCGGCGGCGTGGTGCCGCCGGGATGCGAGGGCGGCGCCTATGTCGCCCCCACCCTGTTCGCTGATGTAGACAATGGCATGCGGATTGCATCGGAAGAGATCTTCGGTCCGGTGGGCGCGGTGATCCCGTTCGACGGGCTGGACGAAGCGTTGCGCATCGCCAACGACACGGTCTATGGCCTCGCGGCGGGGCTGTGGACCCGGGATCTCACCAAGGCCCACCGGTTCGCGGCGGGGGTGGAGTGCGGCATGGTCTGGATCAACGGCTATATGAACGGCGACATGACCCAGCCCTGGGGCGGGTGGAAACAGACCGGCAATGGTCGCGACAAATGTTTCGAGGCCGTTGTCGCCCATACCCAGACCAAGAGCGTCTGGGTGACGCTCGGCTGACCTCTGCCACCCCGGGAAGCCACCCCGGGAAACCGGGCCGGAAAGGCCACCATCGCGCCATGGACCTGTCCTTCCGTCACATCCGATATTTCGTCGCCGCCGCGGAAGCGGGCTCGGTGACGGGGGCGGCCGCGCTGGTCGGCGTGTCGCAATCGGCGGTGACCGAGGCCATCAAGTCGATCGAACATCAGCTGGGGGTGCCGCTGCTGCAGCGGCACCCCCGCGGCGTGTCGCTGACCCATGAAGGGCACCAGTTCCTGCGCCATGCCCATGCGATGATCGAGGCGCTGACCGCCGCCGGGCGCACGCTGTCGGCCGCCGGCCGCAAGCTGACCGGCCGGCTGGGGCTGGGCGTCTCGCCCATGGTGGCGGGCTATTTCCTGGCCGATCTGCTGGCGCGTTTCCGGCGCACTTTTCCGGGGGTCGAGGTGGCACCCTCGGAGGATCGCCGGCCGTTCATCGAACAGCTGCTGATCAATGGCGAGCTGGATGTCGCCATCCTGATCGTCTCGGAAATCGAGGAGAAGGCCGCGCTGGCACACGAGGTGCTGGCACGGTCGCAGAACCGGCTCTGGCTGCCGCCCAATCACCGCTTCCTGAAGCGCGACCGGGTGACGCTGTTCGACATCTGCGAGGAACCGTTGATCGTGCTGAGCGCGGATGATTACGGCGATGCGCTGGCGCGGATCTTCCGCAGGGCCGGGCTGAGCCCCCGCGTGCTGTTCGAAACCGGATCGGTGGAGGCGGTGCGCAGCATGGTCGCGACCGGTGCCGGCATCGCCATCGCGCCGGACCTCGCCTACCGGCCCTGGTCGCTGGAAGGCGACCGGCTGGAGGTGCGGGCGATCGCCGATCCGCTGCCGGTGCTGGATGTGGGCGTGGTCTGGCGGCGGGGGCTGGAGCGGATGCCGGCGGTGGAGCATTTCCTGCAATCCTGCCGCCAGGGCCAGCGGCCGGGCCATCGCGCCGGGGAGATGACGGCATGAGACCGGCCGGGCAGATCGAGAACACCGCCCTGCTGATCGCCGGCCGGCTGGTGGCGGGCGAGGGGCCCGAGCGCATGGTGATCGACCCGTCGACCGGTGCCGGGATCGCGACGCTGCGCGATGCCGCCCTGGTCCAGGTCGACGAGGCGGTGGCGGCGGCAGAGCGGGCGGCACCCGGCTGGGCGGCGCTGACCCCCGGCGAGCGGGCGCGCGCCCTGCTGGCGCTGGCCGATGCCATAGATCGCCACACGCCTCTGCTTGCCGGGATCGAGGCGCGCAATTGCGGCAAGCCGCTGGCGGCGTCGCGCGATGGTGAACTGCCGCGGGCGGCGGATGTCTTCCGCTTCTTCGCCGGTGCCGCCCGCACCCGCACCGATATGGCCGCCGATGCCTATCTGCCCGGCCGGACCAGTATTCTGCTGCGCGAGCCGCTGGGGGTGGTTGCGGCGATCATCCCCTGGAATTATCCGTTGATGATCGCAGCCTGGAAGCTGGCCCCGGCGCTGGCGGCGGGCAATACGGTCGTCCTGAAACCGGGGGAGGAGGCGCCGCTCTCGGTGCTGGCGCTGGCGGCGCTGGCGGCCGACCTGCTGCCGCCCGGCGTGCTCAATGTCGTGGCAGGCTCGGGCGAGGTGGTGGGCCAGGCCCTGGTCCGCCATCCGGGCGTGGCGCTGGTCACCGTCACCGGCGATCTGGTCACGGGCCGCAAGGTGCTGGACGGGGCGGCGTTCGGGGTGAAGCGCAGCCTGCTGGAACTGGGCGGCAACGCCCCGGTGATCGTGGCCGAAGACGCCGATGTCGACCGCCTGGTGGCCTGCATCCGCCGTGCCGGCTTTTACAATGCCGGCCAGGACTGCACCGCCGCGGCCCGGCTGTTCGTGGCACCCGGCATCCATGACCGGCTGGTGGCCCGGCTGGCCGAGGCGGTGGCGGCGATCCGCATCGGATCACCCTTCGACCCGGCGACCGAGATGGGGCCGCTGATTTCCGCGCGCCAGCGCGACCGGGTGGCGAGCTATGTGGAACGCGCCCGTGCCGCCGGCACGGCCGAAATCGTCGCCGGCGGCCGGGTGGTGCCGGGCAATGGCTGCTTTTACGAACCGACCCTGATCGTCAACACCAGCCCCCAGGACGAGATCGTCACCCGCGAGGTGTTCGGCCCGGTGATCACCGTCACGCGCTGCGCCGATGTGGACGAGGCGCTGCGCTTCGCCAACCGTTCGGAACACGGCCTGGCGGCGTCGCTCTGGACCCGCGATATCGGCCGCGCCATGCGGCTGGGTCGCGGGCTGGCCTATGGCTGTGTGTGGATCAACGACCACATGGTGTTCCCGGCCGAAATGCCCCATGGCGGCCGACGCCGGTCGGGCTTCGGCTACGACATGTCGATCCATGCGCTCGACCAGTATTCGGTGGCCAAGCATATTCTGCTGAACGAGGGTGGGGCGGAATGATGCGGTCAGGCGCGGGTCAGATCGTCGAGCATGCGGCAGAGCCGGTTGACATCCGCCGTGCCCATCGCCGCCTCGATGCGCTGCTGCTGGCGGGCGATGGCGGGCGCGATGCGCTGCCACAGCTCTTCGCCGCGCGGGGCCATGAAGATCAGCACCCGCCGCCGGTCATCCGGGTCGGGGGCGCGGAAGACCAGGGATTGAGAGACCAGCCGGTCGATCATCTTGGTCATGGTCGGCGGATCGACCAGCACCGCATCGGCCAGTTCCGACATCGGCCGGCCCTGGTCGTCGGCGAGCAGGGCCAGCACGCGCGCCGTCGAGACCGGGATCTTTTCGGGCCGCAACGCCTCTTCCAGGTCGCGCTCCAGATGGCGGGCGACACGGGCGGCGATGTAGGCCACGTTATGTTCGATGGACGTCGGCACGAAGAATCTGCACCCTCTTTCCGGCGCGTGTCGGGTGGGACCACGGGGGAACGCGCGCGATCATTTATCCGACGTCGACATGTCTGTGCAAGTGACTGCGGCGCTTTGCGCGTCGCAGACGAGAGTGACAGGGGATAGGGGAGCGGTCCGGCGACCGAAAAATCCAAGAAAAGTCGCCACCGTTTCAGGGCCTGACTGGCAATCGAGGGAGTTCCGCCGATGAACATCGGACTGCTGATTCAGCTCCAAGGTCCCGCCGGCATCTGGGGACCGTCCTGCGAAACCAGTGCCCGGCTGGCGGTGCACGAGATCAATGCCGCCGGCGGCATCGGCGGGCACGAAATCGCGCTGGAAGTGCTGGATGCCGGCCTGCCGCCGGATCAGGTGGCGGCAAGGGTGTCGAAGGCGGTGGCCGAACGGCGCATCGATGCGGTGGTGGCGATGCATCCCAGCGACCTGCGGGCGCGGATCGCCGCCTCCATCGCCGGCCGCGTGCCCTATGTCTACACCCCGCAATACGAGGGCGGCGAGCGCCATCCCGGGGTCTATACCATCGGCGAGACCAGCCGCGAGCTGCTGCCGCCGGCCATGAGCTGGGTGGCGGAGCATGAACGGGTGCAGCGCTGGTTCATTCTGGGCAACGACTATGTCTGGCCCCGGCGCTCGGCGGCGCTGGTCAAGGCGCTCGCGGCACGAACCGGTGCCCGGCTGGTGGGGGAGCGCTATGTTCCCTGGCTCTATTCCGAACGGTCGGATTTTTCGGAAGAGCTGGCCGCGATCCACGCCAGCGGCGCCGATGGCGTGCTGGTGATGCTGCTGGGCGAGGATGCGATCATGTTCCACCGCGCCTTCGGCGAGGCGGGCATGGCCGGACGGGCGGCGCGGCTGTGCCTGGCCTTCGACGAGAACCTGCTCTATGCGGTGGGCGAGGAAAACACCGAGCGGCTCTACAGCGTCTCGGCCTATTTCGCCAATCTCGACACCCGCGCCAACAACCGCTTCCTGGACCGCTATCTGGCGCTGTTCGGGGCGCGCTCGCCCGTGCCCAACATGCTGGGGCAGTCGTGCTACGAGGGCGTGCACTTCCTGAAAAGCCTGGTCGATGCGGTTCCCCGCGGCTACGGCCCCTTCAAGCGGCGCGACCGCTTCCATCTGGCGCATCTGTCGGCGCGCAGCGAGGACAGCCTTGAAATGCCGAGTCATGTCCATATCGCCACCGTGCAAGGTATTGACTTCAAACATGTCGCATCGTTCTGAGACCACCTTCCGCAGCGCCGGCCGCTAGCCCCCCGGGGGCTCCCCGCCGGCCGGCGCCGCCGGTCCTGGTCTGATCATCCCTCATTTTTGCAGCGCGTCATATAGTTGACTTTTCAATAAGGGCGTTTTCAAATGCCTGTCAGGGAGTCGTCGAGGAACCCGGGGAGCGCGTTCCGAAAGACGGCCATTGGCAGGGAGCAGCCGACACATGTCCAACGACCGGACGACCTTCACCCGCCGGAGCTTTCTCCGCAGCACCGCACTCGCCACCGGCGGCCTGATCGCGGCGCCGATGATCATGCGCCACGCCGCCCTGGGTTCGGACGATCCGATCCTGATCGGCAGCCTGCACGACCAGTCGGGCCCGGTCGGCACCTCAGGCGTGCCGATGGTGCGGGCGCTGGAACTGGGCATCGAAGAAGTGAACGCGGCCGGCGGCGTGCTCGGCCGGCCGCTCAAGCTGGTGCATTACGACACCCAGTCGAACATCCAGCTCTACACCCAGTACGCCCAGCAGATCGCGCTCAAGGACAAGGTCGCGGTGATCCATGGCGGCATCACCTCGGCCTCGCGTGAGGCGATCCGGCCGATCTTCGATCGCTACAAGACGCTCTATTTCTACAACACGCTCTACGAGGGCGGCGTCTGCGACCGCAACATCTTCTGCACCGGCACCACCCCGGCCCAGACGGTGGAAAAGCTGGTGCCCTATTCGCTGGAGCGCTGGGGCAAGAAGGTCTACATCCTGGCCGCCGACTATAATTACGGTCAGATCACCGCCAAGTGGATGGAGAAGTACACCCGCGACAATGGCGGCGAGGTGCTGGCCATCGACTTCTTCCCGCTCGACGTGACCAATTTCGGCTCGACGATCAGCAAGATTCAGCAGGCCAAGCCGGATGTGGTGTTCTCGGCCCTGGTCGGCGGCAACCACACCGCCTTTTATCGCCAGTGGGCGGCAGCCGGGCTGAAAGGCTCGATCCCGATCTCGTCGACCACCTTCGGCCTGGTCAACGAGCTGGCGGCGCTGGAGCCTGCGGAAAGCAACGGCATCGTCTCGGGCTATGGCTATTACGAAGAGCTGAAGACCGATGCCAGCGTGAAATTCGTCTCGGCGCTGAAGGAGAAGTTCCCGGGCATTCCCTATATCTCGGAACTGGCGGCCGGCACCTATGAAGGCTTCCATCTCTGGGTCAAGGCGGCACAGCAGGCGAAGTCGATCGACCGCATGAAGGTGATCGAGGCGCTGGAGACCGGGCTCAGCTTCGACGGCCCCACCGGCAAGGTCACGCTGGACAAGGCGACCCATCATTCGGTGCGCAACGCCTTCCTGGCCGAGGCGAAGGACAAGCTCTGGGACGTGGTGGCGAGCTATCCCGATCAGAAGCCTTCGGACACTGCCGCGGTCTGCGATCTGGTCAAGAATCCGAACGACAACAAGCAGTATGTGATCTCGCTCTGACCCGGGGGACAGGCTCATGGATCTCGCAGCCGTCCTGACCCTGGATGTGCTGAACGGCGTGGCCTCGCTGATCCTGCTCTGCACCGGCCTCGCCGTCATCTTCGGGATGATGAAGATCATCAACCTCGCCCATGGCGAATTCCTGATGCTGGGCGCCTATGCCACCGTGGTGGCGGTGGAGGCCGGCATCAATATCTGGATCGCCATGCTCGTGGTCTCGCCGGTCTTCGTGGGGCTGGTCGGGCTGGTCGTGGAACGCACCTTCATCCGCCTGCTCTATGGCCGGCTGGTGGATTCGATGCTCGCCACCTGGGGCCTGAGCCTGTTCCTCGTCGGCCTGATCACCACCATCTTCGGCAACACGATCAAAAGCGTGCCGTCGCCTTTGGGCGGCTTCACCATCGGCGCCTATCGCAGCAGCCTCTACACCGTCTTTCTGGTGGCGGTGGCGATCATCCTGCTCGGCGGGCTCTGGCTGCTGATGCGCCGCACCCGCTTCGGCCTGATCGCGCGTGCCACCATGCAGAACCCGGACATGGCCGCGGCCATGGGGGTCAGCCCGCCCCGGGTCTATATGGCGACCTTCGGCCTCGGCGCCGCGATCACCGGCCTGGCCGGCGGGCTGCTGGCGCCGGTGGCGGGCGTGCTGCCGACCATGGGCGCCGCCTATATCGCCAAGGCCTTCATCACCGTGGTGGCGGGCGGCACCTCGATCATCGCCGGCAGCGCCACCGCCTCGGGCCTGTTCGGTTTCATCAACCAGACCGCTTCGTATCTGACCACCCCGGTGATCGGCGAAGTCTTCCTGTTCGTCGCCGCCATCATCCTGATCCGCCTGCTGCCCCAGGGCATTTCCGGGCGCTTCTTCAGGGGGAGCCTCTGATCCATGGGCCTCGACATCCGGACCCTGTCCAAAACCGGCCAGACCATCGGCGTGGTCATCGCCGCCCTGCTGATCGTGTTCATGCCGGCGATGGTCGAGCTGTTCGATCTGATGCAGTACACGATCTTCGTGGTGATGGGCGTGCTGGCGCTCAGCCTCGGCTTCATCTGGGGCTTCGGCGGCATCCTCTCCTTCGGCCAGACCGCCTTTTTCGGCCTGGGCGCCTATACCTTCGCGGTGACCGCGATCAATACCGACGGCAGCTGGGCCGCGGTCGGTCTGGCGGTGCTGGTGCCGGCGGTGTTCGCCGCCATCCTCGGCTACTTCATGTTCTACGGCCGGATCAGCGACGTCTATCTGGGTGTCATCACGCTGACGGTGACGCTGATCCTGTTCAACGTGGTCAACAGCACCGCCGGCGACGCCTATACCATCGGCAATGCGGCGCTCGGCGGTTTCAACGGCATTCCGGCGGTTCCCGGGCTGTCGATGCCCGGCGATCCCGACTTCTTCTTCGGGCCGGAAGAGAACTGGTATCTCTCGGCCGGCTGCCTGCTGCTGGTCTATCTGGCGCTGAAGGGGCTGCTGCGCACCCATTTCGGCCGGGTGGTGGTGGCCGTGCGCGAGAACGAGACCCGGGCGGCGCTGCTCGGCTACGACCCGCGGATCTACAAGCTGATGGTCTTCGTGGTCGGCGGTGCGGTGGCGGGGCTGGCCGGCGGGCTGTTCACCAATTGGGGGGCCTTCGTCAGCCCCACCGTGTTCAGCCTGTCGACGGCGGCCCAGATCATCATCTGGGTGACCATCGGCGGTCTCGGCACCCTGGTCGGCCCGGTGCTCGGCTGTTTCATCATGCAGTATCTGGTGATGCAGATCGGCACCCAGCAGACCTTCAATGCCGATCTGGTGATGGGGGCCATCCTGCTCGGCTTCGTGATGGCGATCCCGATGGGGCTGGTGCCGCTTATGCGCCTGGGGCTGGTCGGGCTGATGATGCGGCTGCTGCCTGGCAAGGCCCGTGCATCCGATGCCACCGTCACCGAAACCACGGCTGTCGAGGGGGCGAAGTGACATGACCATCCAGGAAACCACCCCCTCCGACGGCATCCTGCTCCAGACCCGCGACCTCACCATGCGCTTCGGCGGCGTGGTCGCGGTGTCGGAGGTGGATTTCACCCTGCGCGAGCTGGAGCTGCGCTGCCTGATTGGCCCCAACGGCGCCGGCAAGAGCACTTTCTTCAAGATGCTGACCGGCCAGTTGAAGCCCTCGACGGGGGCGATCGCCTTCCGCGGGGCGCCGATCGCGGGCGACGAACCCCATGCGATCGCCCGGCGCGGCATCGGCATCAAGACCCAGGTGCCCAATGTCTTCGACGGGCTTTCGGTGCGCGAACATGTCTGGCTCGCCGCCCGCCGCCAGCATCTGGACCGCAAGGCCCGCGACGTGGCCGACGAGGTGCTGGCGCGGATCCGCATGACCGAACTGGCCGATGCCCAGGTCGGCCGGCTCTCCCATGGTCAGCGGCAATGGGTGGAGATCGGCATGGTGATCGCGGGCGATCCCGAACTGATCCTGCTCGACGAGCCCGCCGCCGGCATGACCCATGACGAGGTGCTGCGCACCGCCGAGATCATCCGCGACATCAACCGGACCAAGGCGTTGATCGTGGTCGAACACGACATGCAGTTCATCCGGATGATCGCCAAGACCGTCACCGTCTTCAATCAGGGCAAGGTGCTGGTCGAGGCGGGGGTCGATCAGGTGCTGGCGGATCAGCGGGTGCGCGACGTCTATCTCGGCAAGAAGGTGCACTGACATGACCGCATTGCTGGAGGTTCAGGGCCTGAAATCCGGCTATGGCCGGATCCCGATCCTGATGGGCGTCGATTTCACCCTGGGCGCCGGGGAATTCCTCGGCATCCTCGGCCATAACGGCATGGGCAAGACCACGCTGATCCGCACGCTGATGGGCTATCTGCCGGCGACCGGTGGGCGGATCGTGCTCGACGGCCGCGACGTCACCGCCGCGAAGCCGGCGGCCAAGGCTGCGGCCGGTATCGGCTATGTGCCGCAGGGCCGCCAGATCTTCCCGGATCTGTCGGTCTACGAAAACCTGCGCATGGGTCAGGCCGGCAAGAGGCGGGAATCCCGCGAGGTCATCGACCGGGTGTTGACCATGTTCCCGCGGCTGACCCGGCTGCTCGACCGGCGCGGCGGCGCGCTTTCGGGCGGCGAACAGCAGCTGCTGGCGCTGGCCCGCTGCCTGTGCACCGAACCGCGCATGATCCTGCTCGACGAACCGACCGAGGGCATCCAGCCCAACATCCTGGACGAGATCGTCGAGACCCTGCACGAGCTGCGCCGCCAGACCGGGATCGCCATGATCCTGGTCGAACAGAATCTCGAATTCCTGACCGCCCTCTCGGACCGGCTGCTGATCATCCAGAAAGGGGTGATCACCGACGAGGTCTCGCCGGAGCTGATGGCGGATCCGGAACGCATCGCCGATTTCGTCGGCATGCACGCCTGACCGACAGGAGACCTCGGACCACCACTCCCCACACCCACGGCCCCCGCCCGATTTTTCCCAAGAGACGACCGGGCCAGAACCCGGGGAGCATGCAGACCGCCGGCGCGAGAACAGGGACTCGGCGCCGGGCCGCTCCCCCTTTGTCTTTCGCTTCACGTTCAAGGACAACGGAGACCAAGATGTCCGTCACCCGCCCGAATACCGACCAGCTGATCGATCTCGCCGCCGATCTCGGCATGACGCTCTCCGCCGACGAGGCGGCCGAGTATCTCACCCTGATGGCCGGCAATTTCGCCGCCTATGACGCGCTCGACGCGATGCCCGACAACATCCCGGTCGTGAAATACCCCCGCACCCCCGGCTATCGCCCGGAAGGTGCTGAGAACAAATACGGCGCCTGGTATGTGAAGTCCGAGGTGAAGGGCGCCGCCACCGGCAAGCTCGCCGGCAAGACCGTGGTGCTGAAGGACAATGTGGCGCTGGCCGGCGTGCCGATGATGAACGGCGCCTCGACGCTGGAAGGCTATATCCCGGCGCTGGATGCGACCATCGTCACCCGCATGCTGGACGAGGGCGCCACCATCGTCGGCAAGGCGACCTGCGAGTATTTCTGCCTGTCGGGCGGCAGCCACACCTCGTCGCCGGCCCCGGTGCACAACCCCTATAAGATGGGTCATATCGCGGGTGGCTCGTCGTCGGGCAGTGCGGCGCTGGTCGCCTGCGGCGAGGTCGACATGGCGATCGGCGGCGATCAGGGCGGCTCGATCCGCATGCCGTCGGCCCTGTGCGGCCTCTATGGCATGAAGCCGACCCATGGTCTGGTGCCCTATACCGGCGTGATGCCGATCGAGGCGACCATCGACCACACCGGCCCGATGACCTCGTCGGTGGCGGACAACGCCCTGATGCTGGAGGTGATCGCCGGTGCGGACGGGCTGGATCCGCGCCAGTATGCGCCGGTGACCGCGCCCTATACCGAGGCGCTGGGCAAGGGCGTCCAGGGCATGAAGATCGCCATCCTGAAGGAGGGTTTCGAGGTCGCGAACGGCGATCCGGCGGTCTACGAGAAGGTGCGCGCCGCGGCGAAGAAGCTGGAAGAGGCGGGCGCGGTGCTCACCGAAATCTCGATCCCCGAGCACCACACCGCCGCGGTGATCTGGGGGCCGATCGCGCTGGAAGGTCTGCAGTGGCAGATGATGGCCGGCAACGGCATGGGCATGAACTGGAAGGGGCTCTACAATGTCGGCCTGCTGGATGCCCATGCCGGCTGGCGCCAGCGTGCCGACGAGCTGTCGCCCTCGCTGAAGATCTCGATGTTCATCGGCGAGTACTTCATCCAGAAGTATAATGGCCGCTTCTACGCCAAGGCCCAGAACATCGCCCGCAAGGTGAAGGCCGCCTATGACGCCGCCTTCGCCGAGTACGACCTGCTGCTGATGCCGACCTGCCCGATCGTGGCGCCGGCCATCCCGGCCGCCGATGCCTCGCTGACCGAGATCATCACCACCGCCTTCTCGGTGCTGGGCAACACCCAGCAGTTCGACGTGACCGGCCATCCGGCGATGACGGTGCCCTGCGGCCTGATCGACGGCCTGCCGGTCGGCATGATGCTGGTCGGCAAGGACTATGCCGAAAGCACCATCTACGCCGCCGCGGCCGCTTTCGAGGCGGCGGGCGACTGGAAGACCTTCTGATCCTGACCATGCCTGCGCATCTGCACCAGAACCCGGAACGGGTTGATCTGAACGGGCAGGGTGGGCTGAACAGGTGGGGCAGGGGCCGGTCCTTCGGGACCGGCCCCTGCCTTTTGGGGGTGCGGACGGGTGGGGGCCCGATCGTCACCCGCAGGGCCATGTCGCCGCTCAGGCGCGGGAACGCGGCCCTGCCTTTTCAAAAGATCACCGGCCCTTCAGGACCTGCCGCGCGGTGCCGCCAGCGGCGGCAGGTGGATGGCCTGCGGCACGGTATATTCCAGCAGCCCTTCCATGCCGTTCTCGACGCCGAAACCGCTCTGCTTATGGCCGGCAAAGGGCGTGTCGGGGCGGATGTTGAGAGCGTGGTTGATCCAGACGGTGCCGGTCTCCAGCCGTTCGGCGATGGCAATCGCCGCCCCCTCGTCCGCCGACCAGACCGCGCCGGCCAGGCCATAGGGGCTGTCATTGGCGCGCATGATCACCTCATCGACATCCGAGAAGCGCATCATCGGCAGCACCGGGCCGAAAGCCTCTTCCTGCACCACGCGCGATGTCTCGGGCGGGTTGTCGACGATGGTCACCGGGATGAAATACCCCGATGCGGGCACGTCTGCGCCCTGAAGCAGGGTCAGCCCGTTCCGCCGGGCGTCGTCCAGCAGTTCCATCACCCGGTCGAACTGGCGCCGGTTCTGGATCGGCCCCAGAACCGTGCCCTGTTCGGTGCCGTCACCCATCCTGACCGATCGGGCGATCGCAACCAGCCGGTCGCGCAGCGCGTCGTAGATGTCTTCATGGACATAGAGCCGCTTGGTCGCGACACAGATCTGGGCGGTGTTGAAGAAGGCGCCGAAAAAGATCTTCTGGGCGACCGCATCGACATCGACATCGGGCATCACGATCGCCGCATCATTGCCGCCCAGTTCCAGGGTCACGCGCTTCAGATCGGCGGCGGCGCTGGCCAGCACCGCCTTGCCGGTGGCGGTGGATCCCGTGAACGAGATCTTGGCGAAACCCGGATGCGCAGTCATCCAGGGGCCCAGCCGGTCGCCGCCGCTGATCACGTTCAGCACGCCCGCCGGCAGAACGTCGCGCAGCAACTCGCCGATCCTGAGCGTGCAGAGCGGGGTGAAGGGCGACGGCTTCAGCACCATGGTGTTGCCGGCCACCAGCGCGGGACCCAGCTTCCACATCGCCAGGCTGACCGGAAAGTTCCAGGGGGCGATCGCGCAGATCACGCCCAGCGGCACGTGGCGGGTATAGATCCGCTGGCCGTCCGGCCTTTCGGTCAGATGCTCGGGCGGGTTCATGCCGGCCACCACATCCAGCCAGTCGGCGGCACCGGTGATTTCCTGCCGGGCGGCCTTCAGCGGCCGGCCCTGTTCGGCCGTGAACAGCCGCGCCAGTTCGTCGGCATGATCGCGCAGCACCCCGGCCACGCGCCGCACGGCCGCCTGCCGGTCGCCCAGGGGTGTGCGGCGCCAGCCTTCCCAGGCGCGCCGGGCCGTCTCCACCGCGTCGTCCAGCTGTTCAGGGCTGCAGTCAGGCGCGGTTGCAAACACCTCGCCGGTCGCTGGGTTGATCACCTCGATCACCTGGGGCGAGGTCACGCCGCGACCGTTGATGGTCATGGTCGGGTTCGGCTGATGGTCCGACATCTCTGGGCCGTCCTTCCTGTCCGGTCTGTGTGGGGCTCTGGTCTCCTCGATGACGTCTGTAGTATACGAACGTATACAAGGCAAGACGCGATGCTTAGCGACCGCATTTTGCGGAATTTGATCGAATGTCGGGCAATTTGCGGGCCAAGAATCTGTCTTGATCGATGATGACCATATGATAGTGTACATACGTACACAAAAATCGGGAGGACGCATGTATACGCAAGGGCGGCCCTACAGGCGCAGGGACGGCATTCCCCATGGCTTCGATGCCATCGTCATCGGCTCGGGCATGGGCGGGCTCGGGGTCGCCTCTGTCCTGGCGCAGCAGGGGATGCGCATGCTGGTGCTGGAGCAGAACGCCGTGATCGGCGGCCTGACCCAGAGCTATGACCGGGCCGGGTATCGCTGGACGGTGGGCATGCACTATATCGGCGACGTCGCATCGCCACGGACGCTGACCTGGAAGATGTTCGACTACGCGGCCCGGGGCGGGATCCGCTGGGCGCATCTGCCCCCGATCTACAACCGGATGAACATTGCCGGGCGCGAATACCGGATTCCGGCGGGTGTCGAGGCCTATCGCGCGGCGCTCCACGGCTGGTTCCCGCAGGAAACGGCGGCGATCGACCGCTATCTGGAGCTTCTGGCCGCGGCCTCGAAATCCTCGGGCCCCTTCTTCGCGCTCAAGGCCTTTCCGGCCGACCGGCCGATGCCGGCGCTGGAGGCGATGACCGCACCCTTCCGCGATTTCGCCCGCCGCACCACCCGCGAGGTGATCGCCGATCTGACCGCCGATCCGGAACTGACCGCGGTGCTCACGGCCAATTGGGGCGATTACGGGATAGAGCCGGCGCGGAGTTCCTTCGCCATGCATGCCATGCTGGCCAAGCACTATATGAACGGCGCCAGCTATCCCCATGGCGGCGGCCGGGCCTTTGCGGATGCGATCGTGCCGGTGATCGAGGCGGCGGGCGGGCTGGTCCTGCATGGTGCCGAGGTGGCGCGGATCCTGGTCGAGGACGGCCGGGCGACCGGTGTGGTGATGGCATCGGGCGAAGAGGTGCGCGCCGGGGTCGTGATCAGCGGCGCCGGCCTGCGCAACACCTTCGGCCGGCTGATGGCGCCCGAGGCGCGTGCGGCGGCCGGGCTGGACCGGATGCGCGAGAGCGTGACCTATACCAATACCGTGGTCGGGCTGCATATCGGGCTGGAGGGGGATGCGGCGACGCTGGGCCTGGAGCCTGCGAATATCTGGGCGCATCCGGGGACCGATTTCGACGCCAACCTGGCGGCGCACCGTGCCGATTTCGACGCGCCGTTTCCGTTTCACTTCATCACTTTCGCCTCGGCGAAGGATCCGACCTGGAACGAGACTTTCCCGAACCGGTCGACGATCGAGATGCACGCCCTGACCGACTACCGGCATTTCGCCCGCTGGCAGGGTACGCGGTGGATGAAGCGCGGCGCCGATTACGAGGCGATGAAGGCCAGGGTGCAGGAACGCCTGCTGGCCGATCTCTATCGTCTGGTGCCGGCGACCCGCGGTGCCGTGCGCTATGTCGAGGTCTCGACCCCGCTGACCTACGAAACCTTCGTGCGGCAGCAATATGGTGACTTCCTCGGCGTGGAAAGTTCGCCGCAGCGCTACGAACAGGACTGGCTGCGGGCGCAGACCCCCGTACCGGGCCTGTATCTGACTGGACAGGACGTGACCAGCGACGGCATCATCGGCGCGTTGTTCGGTGGTGTGCTCTGTGCCTCTGCCGTCACTGGCAGGGACATGGTCGATGAGATCAAGAAGGCGCCGGTTTTCGCTCAGGACGTCTCATGACTGAGGGCGGGGCTCCGTCGGACACGCGCAGCCGGATCCTCGCCATTGCCGTCGATGCCCTGCTCGACCTGGGGGCGGCGTCGCTGTCGCTGCGGGAGATCGCCAAACGGGCCGGCCTTTCGCCCATGGCGATCTACCGCCACTTCGCCGACAAGGAAGCCCTGATGCGTGCCCTGATCGAAGAGGGCTTCCGGATCTATGAAGGCTATCTCGCGATCGAACGGCACGAGGCGGACCCGGTGCGCCATCTGGAGGCGCTGGCGGCCCGTGTCTTCGACTTCGCGATCGAGAAAAGTGCCTGTTTCGAGCTGATGTTCCTGTCCTCCGGCACGCTGAGCGGGCTGAAGGACCGGCGCCCGATCGAGGGGATCCATCTGCCCACCTACGACATGGCCCGCGACGCCGTCCGGGAATGCGTCGAGGCCGGCCGGCTTCAGGCCGGCAATCTGCGGCATATGACGACCGACCTGCTGGCCTACTGCATCGGGTTCGGCGCGTTCTACATGTCGGGTGCGATCACCTCTGATCCGGTGGTCGCGCGCCGGCAGTTCGCAGACGGGTTCAGGCGGATGGTCACCTTGATGTCAAGACCAGACCAGACCCATGGAGGAGATGCCCCGTGACCGCCTATGTCGTGATGATCCGCGAGAAGATGCGCGACGAAGACGCCTTCAAGGACTATGCCGCCGGCGCCCGTGCCGCGCGCGGCGACCACCCCATCACCCCGCTTGCCTTCTATGGCCCCCATCAGGTGCTGGAAGGTGCGGCGGCGGAAGGCGTGGTGATCCTGTCCTTCCCCGACATGGATGCCGCCCGCGCCTGGTATGACAGCCCGGCCTATGCCGAGGCCCGCGCCCACCGTTATCGTGCAGCCGACTATCGCGTGCTGCTGGTCGACGGCGTCTGACCGGCGACGACCCGGGGGCCGGAGGGGAGACCCGCCGGCTCCTTCCGTCTGCACGCCGGATCATGTCGTGGGGCTCAGGTCTGGGGCGCGCTGCGCTTGCAGAAGTGCTCCAGCAGTTCGGCGAAATTCCTGGGGGTCTGGTCGTCCATCAGATCGTCGAAGGTGCGCCGAAGCTCTTCCTCCTGCCGGTCGAGCATCGGGCGCAGCGTCTTCAGAAGGGCGGCGCCTTTCTGGGTCAGCAGCACGCGGACCCGGCGGCGATCGGCCGGATCGGCGGCCCGATAGACCAGGCTGTCCGAGATCATCCGATCAATCACCTTGGTCAGGGTCGAGGCATCGATCAAAATCGTTCGGGCGATTTCCGACATGCTGAGCCCGTCGGCCGCCTCGTCGGAGGCCAGCGTCTGAAGGACCCGGAGCTGGTCGACCGGCAGCTTCAGCGGCCGCAGATTCTCTTCCAGCTCGCGTTCGAGCTGGCGGTTCAGATTGGCGACCAGAAAGCCGATGGTCGTGTGGAGAGACTCGCCGGACATCACTGTTTCCTTGTCGTTTCCCGGGCGGGGCCGGAAGACGGTGTATTCATATCAGACTCCTCAGAACCGGGCGACGACATCGAAGGACAACCCGTCTGCCGCTGCGATATAGATCGGCAGGCGCTGCGAGAGCGTGCCGGTGGCGGTGTCGAACCGGGCGGATCGATATTCCACCCCATGCGGCGGCAGGCTGAGCAGGCGGCGCGGGTCGGCGGACCGGCACCGGCCGATGAGGCCGAGCGCGAAGCTGACGCCTTCATAGCAGGATTGCCCATAGGCGTTGGGGATCGGCGCCAGGCTTCCGAAGGACGACCAGTAGCGTTCCATGAACGCGGTATTGGGCGCGGTCCGGGCCGCGGCGAAATAGCAGGCCCCGGCGAACAGCCCTTCCATGGCTGCGGGTGAGAGGCTGGTGAGGATGGTTTCGTCGGTGGCGATGGCGCATCTCGGGATCCTGCCGGCAAGACCGGCCTCGCCATAGATCCGGTAGAAGGGGATGCCCTGATCCCCGACCAGAAAGCAGAGAACGACGTCGGGATCCGCCTTGCGGATGTCTTCGACGGCGCGCCGGTCCCAGTCTTCCGGCGCATCCAGCGGCCGGGACAGCATGCCGACCACGGTGCCGCCCGCCGCCGCGATCATCCGCCCGGTCATCGGCATGGTCCGCTGCGGCCAGCGATAATCGCTGCCGATCATCAGAAACCGGCGGGCCTGAAAGCGCTGTTCGATCCAGGCGAGCATGGGCGGGATCAGGCGGTCATCGGTGGCGCTGAGCGCGATGGTCGGCTCGGGCGCGTCCATTTCATAGTTCGGCGTATAGATGAAGGGCACACGCCCGGCGATCGCGAACGAGATCCGCCGCCGGGCATTGGATGCCACCATGGCGACGATCACCGAGACATTGTCGATCTCAACCAGATCCCGGGCGATGCGCGCCGCCACGGCCGGATCCCAGCCGGCATCCCGCACCACCAGGTTGACCTCCCGGCCATGGACGCCTCCGGCGGCGTTTGTCTCGGCGGCGCTCAGGATGGCGCCGTTCAGACAGGACGGCGCCCAGATACCGGTCGGGCCGCTTTGCGAGATCAGCAATCCGATATTCACTTTGGACATGGTCACCGGCCCCCGCTGATTTGTTTTCAGCATAGAAACCACCTGAATCATCTTCAAGGCTCCCGGTCAGTGATTGGTCTGTCGGCTCGCCTGTACGGGGTGCTGCGGGCGGGGCGGGATTCCTCTGCGGCGCA
Source organism: Tistrella mobilis (assembly GCF_039634785.1). Classification (NCBI taxonomy): domain Bacteria; kingdom Pseudomonadati; phylum Pseudomonadota; class Alphaproteobacteria; order Geminicoccales; family Geminicoccaceae; genus Tistrella; species Tistrella mobilis. The sequence goes on from NZ_JBBIAB010000033.1 coordinate 38,470, forward strand.
CCCGACATGTTCAGGGGTGATCCACCGACATACAGATATATTTCCTTTGCAATAGTGTCATCTGACAATTATGAATAAGACAGCATCCGGCGCGGCAGCCGGGGCCATGATCCCGGGAAGGCGCGCGGGGGAAGAGCGCGTTCTGAGTGGATGACATGCGCGCGGGTGCTCTCCATAAAAAACAGGAGGCGGACGATGCACATCGAACCGGGCATCGTGGATGGCGCAAAGGCCATCCTGGGATATGCGACGGCGGCCGGGGCAGGGCTGGCGACGCTCAAATTCGGTTATGACGAGGCCCGTCGCCGGGGCGGCGCGTCACTCGCCGCCCGCAGCGGCATCGCGGCGGCCGTCGTGCTTGGCCTTTTCCAGCTGCTGCCGCATCCGGCGGTCGGCGTATCGGAGGTTCATCTGATCCTCGGCTCCACGCTGTTTCTGATGTTCGGCCTCGCCCCTGCGGCCATCGGCCTGGCATCGGGGCTGCTGGTGCAGGGGCTGCTCTTCGCGCCCTTCGATCTGCCGCAATACGGCATGAACGTCACGACGCTTCTGGTGCCGCTCTTTGCGCTGTCCTGGGCCGCGCGGCGTCTGATCGCCCCGGGCACGCCCTATGTCGACCTCTCCTATCGTCAGGTGCTGGCGCTTTCGGCCACCTACCAGGCCGGCATCGTCTCGTGGGTGGCGTTCTGGGTGTTTTACGGCCAGGGCGTCGAGCTTTCGGTTCTGCAGTCGGTCTCGGCGTTCGGGGCGGCCTATCTGGCGGTCATTCTGGCCGAACCTCTGATCGATTTGGGCGTTCTGGCGCTCGCGAAGTCGCTCCGCAACGGCATGCTGCTGGAGCGTCGTCTCCACGCACCGGCCTGATGGTCCCGGGGCCGGTCCTGCAGCAGGGAGATAAGCCATGAACGGTATTCACGACCTCGGCGGCATCGACGGGATGGGGCCGGTCGGCCCCACCGCCTGGGAGCCGCCCTATCATGCCGAATGGGAAAAGGCGGCCTGGGCGCTGTTCCCCTTCGCGGCCCGGGCCGGGATGTTCGGCCTGGACGAATTCCGCAAGCATCTGGAGGGGATGCACCCGCTCCATTACCTCACCGCCTTCTATTACGAGCATTGGGTGGATGCGGTCGAACGGATCGGCTGCGAAAAGGGTCATTGGACCCGCGAGGAGCTGGACAAGCGGACGGCCTATTATCTTCAGTATCCGGATGCGCCATTGCCGCCGAATGACGACCCGGCCCTCGTCGACTTCGCCGATTGGGCCGTGAAGAACGGCTTCCCGGCCGCCCGGCCGATCGAGGCGGCGCCGAAATTCCGGATCGGAGACAAAGTCGTCGTCGATGCCTCGGTGCCCCGCCATCACCATCGCCGGCCCCGCTATGCCATGGGGCGTGTCGGCGAGATCGTGATGCATCACGGCGCCCATGTCTTTCCCGACACCACCGCCGCCGGCGGCGGAGAGACCGCCGAACATCTCTACACCGTCCGTTTCGCCCAGTCAGAACTCTACGGGGCGGAACATGCCGATCCCAACGCATGTCAGCATGTCGACATGTGGGAGCCCTACATCACCCTGGCGCGGTCCTGAAGGGAGGACGATGCATGACCCGAGTCAATCTGGTCTACACACCCCGCACCGAGGAAGAGATCGCGGCCCGCGTGAAGGCGATCGAGGCCATCCTGATCGAAGGCGGGCTGATGTCGGAAGCGGGTGTCGACCGCTTCGCCGCCGTCTATGAAAACGAGGTCGGCCCGCGGCTCGGCGCCTCTGTGGTGGCCAGGGCCTGGACCGACCCCGAGTTCAAGGCCCGGCTTCTGGCGGATGCCAGCGCCGCCTGCCACGAATTGGGGATCGGCGGCCTGCAGGGCGAGCACATGATCGTCGTCGAGAACACCGATACGATCCATAACGTCGTCGTCTGCTCGCTCTGCTCCTGCTATCCCTGGCCCGTGCTCGGCCTGCCGCCGAACTGGTTCAAGTCGATGCCCTATCGCGCCCGCATCATCCGCGAGCCGCGCCTCTGCCTGAAAGAGGATTTCCGGCTCGACATCCCGCAGGAAACCGAGATCCGGGTGTGGGATTCGAATTCCGAAATCCGCTACTGGGTGCTGCCGCAGCGCCCCGCGGGCACCGACGGGATGGGGGCTGACGAGCTTGCGGCCCTGGTCACCCGGGATTCGATGATCGGCACCGGCTTCCCCCGGGCGGCCTGAACGACCGGCAAGGGACATCGCAGATGATGCCTGTATCGACAAGTTGCAGCACCGATCTGGCCGTTCTGCTTGAGCGGCGCGAGGGCCAGGTGCCCTTCGACAAGCCCTGGGAATTGCGGGCCTTCGCCATCGCCGTTGCCGCCTGCGAGGCGGGCGAATTCGCCTGGGGCGAATTTCAGGAAGCGCTGACCGATGCCATCCGCAATTGGGAGGCGGCCAATCCGGGGTTCGGGCCCGACCAGTGGAACTACTACGAGCACTTCGTCACGGCGCTGGAAGTGGTCCTCGCGCAGCATCGGCGGCTTGCCGCCGATGGGCTGGATGACCGGGCGCGACACATCCTCGCGACACCACCGCACAAGCACCATGTCGCCCGCTACGATCCGATCACGATCGATCGGGCCGGTCACTGAGCCGAACGGCCAGAGGTGAGATGAAGCGCCGGCGGGCGGATGCCGTTTCGCCCCCGGCGCTTCACCTTGCATCGGCGGCATTCTATTCTCGGGAGAGTGCCTCTCGCAGAGAGGTGCCGCTGCCGCGAGGAGATGCCCTTTATGACCGCCCCTGTCGAGGCTCCCCCCCATCTCGATCCGGCGCCGATGCGCCCGCTCGGCCCCGCCGATATTCCGCCGCTCGCCCGGCTCTGGCATCAGGGCTGGCGCGACGGACATCTGGCATCGGCGTCGGCGGGGCTTGCCCGGGCGCGGCGGCTGGAGAGTTTCCTGGCCCGCCTTGAAGCAGCGCCCGCGGGCGAGATCCAGGTCACCGGGCCGGAGGGAAAACCCTCGGGCTTCTTCTGGCTGAAGGGCCCCTGCCTCGACCAGTTCTATGTCGACCCCGCCCTGCGTGGCCAGGGGCTGGCGATGCCGCTGATGGCCGCCGCCGAAGCCCGGCTGGCCGCCGCCGGTGTCGAGACCGCCTGGCTGCTCTGCGTGGTGGGCAACGACCGCGCCGCGCGCTTCTATGAAAAGGCGGGCTGGCATCGCGCCGCCACCACGCCCATGCAGCTTCAGACAGCCGACGGCGCGTTCGAGATCGTGGTCTGGCGTTACGAGAAGCGGCTGTTGCCTTAAACCGCCGGCGGGTCGAGCCGCGCGAAAGCCTCCTGCCGCCGATAGGGGAAATGCGGATAGGGGGCGTCCCGGGTGCCGGCGGCATCCAGCCGGGCGATCTGGTCCGGGGTCAGCTGCCAGCCTGTGGCGCCCAGATTGTCGCGCAGCTGCGCCTCGTTGCGCGCGCCGATGATCACCGAGGTGACCGTCGGGCGGCCGAGCAGCCAGTTGATCGCGATCTGCGGCACCGTCCGCCCGGTCTCGGCGGCAATCTCGTCCAGAACGTCGGTGACGCGGTAGAGCAGGGCCTCGTCGACCGGGGGCGCGAAGGCGGCGGTGTCGTGCAGCCGGCTGCCGGCAGGGACCGGCCGGTTGCGGCCGATGCGGCCGGTCAGCCGCCCCCAGCCCAGCGGGCTCCAGACCAGGGCGCCGACCTTCTGGTCCAGCCCCAGCTTCATCAGCTCCCATTCATAGTCGCGGCCGATCAGGGAATAATAGACCTGATGGGCGACGAAACGGCTGCGGCCGGTGCGGTCGGCGGCCGCCAGCGCCTTCATCAAGGCCCAGCCGGGATAGTTCGACACCCCGGCATGGCGCAGCTTGCCCGCGCGGATCAGATCATCCAGCGTTGCCACCACCTCGTCCACCGGGGTGGCGGCGTCATGGGCGTGGAGCTGCAGGATGTCGATCCGGTCGGTCCCAAGCCGGCGGAGTGCCGCGTCCACGCCGCGGATCAGCCGGTCGCGACCGACGCCTGCGTCATTGGCACCGGGGCCCATGGGCAGGCCCATCTTGGTCGACAGGATCACCCGGTCGCGCCGGCCGCGGATCGCCTGGCCCAGAACCTCTTCCGAGGCGCCGTCGGAATAGACGTCGGCGCTGTCGAACAGGGTGACGCCGGCCTCCAGGCAGATGTCGATCAGCCGCCGGGCCTCTGCGACATCGGTATTGCCCCAGGCGCCGAACAGCGGCCCCGTGCCGCCGAAAGTGCCGGTGCCGAGCCCCAGAACCGGCAGCTTAAGGCCCGAGGCGCCGAGCTGACGATGTTCCATCGATCCGTCCTTCCATCAGGGTGACTGTTTCACCCCGCCAGATGGGCCTGGAACCCAAAGCCCGGTACCGCCTGCCCGGGCACATCATCTGGTCCCCGTATTCCAGAATCATGAGGATCGGTCATGACCGGGACGCCTTGACCGCGGATGGATGCTATGCCATCTTCAATTCAAACGAACGTATGAATGATATCGGTCCCGGTCCGGCAGAGAGAAAGAACAACAAGATGCAGTTCGATCACCCGCCCCATGTCGAGGCGCTGCGCCAGCGGCTGACGGATTTCATGGACCATTACATCCTGCCGGCCCATGGGGCGGTGACCCGCACTTTCCTTGAGGGCGGCCACCCGACCGAGGTGATCGAACGGTTGAAGGCGCGGGCCTGGGAGGCGGGGCTGTGGAACCTGTTCCTGCCCTCGCTTGCCGACGACCAGCCGGGGGTCCGGCTGTCCAATGCCGATTATGCGCCGCTGGCCGAAATCATGGGCCGGGTGCCCTGGGCGTCGGAGGTGTTCAACTGCGCGGCGCCGGACAGCGGCAATATGGAGCTGCTGCAGCTGTTCGGCACGGCGGATCAGAAGGCGCGCTGGCTGGATCCGCTGCTGCTGGGCGAGATCCGGTCGGTCTTCTGCATGTCGGAACCGGATGCGCCGTCATCCGACCCCACCTCGCTTGCCACCACCATCCGTCGGGACGGCGACGAATACGTGGTGGAGGGGCGGAAATGGTTCATCACCGGCACCCGCCATCCGCATCTGACCTTCGCCATCGTCTTCGGCGTCTCTGACCCGGACGGTCTGGCGGAGCGCCACCGGCGGCATTCTTTCGTGATCGTGCCGATCGATGCCCCCGGCGTGAAGATCGTGCGCGACATCACGCTGATGGGCGCGCATGCCGCCGACGGCCATGGCGAGATCGTGTTCCGCAATGTCCGGGTGCCGGCGGAAAACCTGATCGGCACCGAGGGCGAGGCTTTCGCCATCGCCCAGGCGCGGCTGGGCCCCGGGCGGGTGCATCATGCCATGCGCTCCATCGGCCAGTGCGAACTGGCGCTGGAGCTGATGACCGAGCGGGCGCTGGAACGCCGGATCGGCGGCACGCCGCTCGCCGATCGCGCCAATATCCGCGAGTGGATCGCCGAAAGCCGGATCGAGATCGACCAGTGCCGGCTGCTGGTGATGCAGGCGGCCTGGCTGATGGACACGAAAGGCAATGCGGCGGCGCGCACGGCGGTCTCTGCGATCAAGCTTGCAAGCGCGCGGTTGCAGACCCGGGTGCTGGACCGGGCGATGCAGGTCTTCGGGGCTGCCGGCCTGTCGCCCGATACGCCGCTTGCCGGGCTCTGGAGCTGGGGCCGGGCGCTCAGGGTGCTGGACGGGCCCGACGAGGTGCATCTGCAGACGGTGGCGAAGGCGGAGCTGAAGGCGGCGCGGGCGGCGATCGGGCGGAACACCCGCCACTTCACCGGACCCGCCGGACTTTAAGCGGGGCTCACATCAGCCAGCCGCGGGCGGGCGGGCCGTCTTCGGCCATCAGTGGCGGACGGCCGGCGGGCGGCCCCTCGCGGTCGATCCGGGCGCGCAGCAGCAGCCGGCGGAGCAGGCGGCGCAGCACCGGCCGGTCGTCGTCGCCGCCAAGCTCCACCCGTTCCGCGCACCAGCAGAGCGCCAGCCGCTTCAGCCGGGCGTCATCCATCCAGGGATCCCCCGGACGGGCGGCGACGATGGTGGGGAAGGGCAGCTGGCCGCGGGGCAGGGGGCCGTGGTCTTCAAGCCCGGGGCGCTGTTCGACATCGGCGGGGGCCAGCAGCAGCAGGCCGCCCACGGCCCGGGCGACCGGCCGGTCCGCCAGATGCAGGGCAAGGGTCGCCCCCAGATTATGGCCGCAGACCACCACACCCGGTGCGGCAGCCACCATCCGGCAGACCCTGGAGAGCATGTCGTCATGGGTGCCGGCAAGGCGCAGCACCCGGGCATCGCCGGCATCCGCCGCCAGGCGGCGCAGCAGGCGGCCCGACCTGCTGGCATGGGGACCGGCATCCAGGATCAGTGTCCGGAGACCGCTGAGGCGGGCGACGTCCGTCATTGCATGGTCCTCCCCGCTCGGGCCGGCATGGCCTGCCATGCTGCCCCCATTCTGGGGGCTGTCCCGAAGGGGCCATCCCGACGGATGGCGGGGCCGGCAGATCAGGGCAGGATAACGTCGTCCAGCGCGCCTCTCAAGAAGCCGGTAAAGCTGCCGGTCAGGCGGCGGATCGGCTCCCCCGTCGCCGGAATCCGGACAACGGCGAGCGCGTCCGCCCGGTCGAAGGCATAGCAGGCGCCGCTGCCGTCGGTGGCGAAGATCGCATGGCGCCCGCCATCCTCCCGGCCATAGACCTCGTCGAAATCGAGCGGGCAGCAGAACATCACCAGCCCCTCCGCCGGCAGTGGCCCGGCGCCGGCCTCGCTCAGGAAGCGCAGATAATCGGCGGGCAGTTCATCCCGGCAGAGCGCGAGCAGTTCCTCGGCCCCAAGGCGCAGCAGGCCGTCCAGACGTCCGTCATCGCGCCAGCGGGTGATGCAGTCCTCGATGGCCGGCAGCACCGGCTGAAGGGTGCCGAGCGGTACGAAGCCGGTGGTGGGCGTGGTTGTGTCGACTTCCTGCATCCTGGACATCCATGATCTGGGACAGCCTCGCGAGAGGGAGAGGGCCGCGAGAGGGAGGGGGCTGCGACAGATGGATGCTAGTCTGCCTGCATGTCATCGACCGATGTTCTTCCGGTGTCATAGATGCGACGAAGGGCGTATCCAATGATACGCCCTTTGTGTTCCCGAATGACGGGTGGTCACCGGCGGGTCGACTTGGGGGAGATGCGAAACCGGTCAGTAACCGGCCTTCTCTTCCACGTCGTAACCTTTTTTCGCGATCAGCATGGTGCGGTCGAATTCGCAGACCACCTTGCCGTGCTGGTTCATGCCCCGCGTGCGCACGGTAACGATGCCGGCATTGGGGCGCGACTTGCTCTCGCGCTTGTCCAGCACCTCCGATTCCGCCTCCAGCGTGTCGCCGGCGAAGACCGGATGGGTCAGCTTGATCTCTTTCCAGCCCAGATTGGCGATCGCCTTCTGGCTGACATCGGTGACGCTCATGCCCACCAGCAGGGCGACGGTGAAGGGCGAGCACACGATGCACTGGCCGAATTCGGAGTGTTTGGCGAACTCCTCGTCGAAATGCATCGGGTGGGTGTTCATGGTCAGCAGGGTGAACCAGATGTTGTCGTTCTGGGTGATGGTCCGCTTCGGGCGGTGCTCGTAGATGTCACCGACGCTGAAATCCTCGAAATAGCGGCCGAAGCTTTCGCGATAGCGGTTTTCGCCGACGGCCACGTGGGTCTGCACCATGGGGGAGGTCTCCCGTTCTTGTCTCTGGGGGTCAGGCTGGTCTGGTAGGAAAGGCGGATCAGGCAGCGAGCAGGCCGGCGGCCCGGGCGCGCGACAGCACCCGGCGCTGGGCGGCGACCACCGGCTTCTCGATCAGTTTGCCGTCGAGCACGGCGACGCCGCCGGCCGAGGCCTCGAAGCTCTCGATCACCCGGCGGGCCCAGGCGATCTCGGTCGCATCGGGTGTGAAGGCGGCATTGACCAGGGCGACATTGGCGGGATGCAGGGTGGCCTTGCCTGTGAAGCCCAGATCCCGGGCGCGGGCTGCGTCTTCGGCCACGGCATCGGGGTTGCGGAAATCCAGCGCCGGCACGTCGATCAGATCGATGCCGGCGCCGCGCGCGGCCTGGACCAGCCGGGCGCGGGCATAGGCCATCGGCTCCGGCGCCACCCGGGTGCCGAGTTCGGCCGCAAGATCGGCCCCGCCGAACATCATCAGGTCCAGCCGCGGCGTGGCGCCGGCGATGGCATGGGCCGCTTCGATCCCGCGCACGCTTTCGACCAGGGCGGCCAGCTTCAGCATGCTGCCGGCCTCGGTCAGCACCGCATCGGCCAGGCGCAGCTCTTCCGCGCTTTCCACCTTGGGCAGCATCACCATGCCGGCGGCGATGCCGGCATCGGCCAGGGCCGACAGGTCGCGCAGCCCGGCGATGGTCTTCAGCCCGTTGATGCGCAGGATGCGTTCGGGCCCGCCGGCGCCGTCGCCCGCGGCGGCGCGCAGGAAGTCGAAGCCGGCCGGGCGGGCGGCCTGCTTCAGGTCGGGGGCCACGGCGTCTTCCAGATCGACACAGACCAGGTCGGCGCCCGAGGCCAGGGCCTTGGCGAAGATCTCCGGGCGCGTCGCGGGGGCGAACAACAGGCTGCGGCGTGCGGATTGGGACAAGGACGGTCTCCGGCGGCTGGGGTGATCGGCTGGATGGTCGTCGCAGATCAGTTATTTGTCCAGACAAATTTTCCGTGTAGCATAGCCGGGACGACGCGCCGCGCAAGGGGCGTCATGGGCGGGCCCCGATCGGGCGGCCGCCGGGCAGAGAGGAGCGGAGATGTTCGAGCAGGAAGGGCGCCGCCTGAAATTCGGCGTGATGGTGCCGTCGACCAACACGGTGGTGCAGACCGAATTCGCCCGCATGCGGCCCGGCGGGGTGAGCAATCATGTCTCGCGCATCCACATCTCCGACCGGCCGCTGACCACCGAGGCCGATTTCGCCGCCTTGATGGAACGGGTGCAGGCCGAGCTCATGGCGGCGGTCGACCGGGTGATGACCTGCCGCCCCCATGCCCTGATCATGGGCATGTCGGCCGAAACCTTCTGGGACGGCCCCGAGGCCTCGGCACGGCTGGCGGCGGACCTGGCCGCCCGCGCGGGCGGCATCGAGGTAACGCTCGCCTCCGACGCCTTCGGCCCGGCGATCCGCGCCCATGGCGACATCCGCCGGCTGGCGGTGCTGACCCCCTATCAGAAGGCGGGGGAGGACAAGGTCGTCCGCTTCTTCGAAGGGTTGGGCTTCGAGGTCGTGGCCGTGGGCGGCGTGCAGGCGCCGGGGCCGGTCGAAATGGCCGATCTGTCACCCCGGGTCATCCGTGACGCGCTGATCCGCCTGAACGATCCGGCCGTGGAGGCGATCGTCCAGCTGGGCACCAACCTGCCGATGGCGCGTCTGGCGGCCGTGGCCGAATTCTGGCTCGACAAGCCGGTGATCGCGGTCAACACCGCGCTCTACTGGCACGCCCTGCGCCGCGCCGGGATCACGGACCGGGTGGAGGGCTTCGGGACGCTGCTGGCGGCGCATTGAGCGGGGCAGGGACGCCGACCGACTGCCGGCGTCCCTGCCGCCTGTTCTGGTAAAGCCGCCATCACAGGGAGGCCGGCCCGATCACGATTATAATATCAATCTGCAATAATCAGAACCCATGAGCCCAGCGCCTCAGCCCGATGGACATGATCTTCCATGGCTGGCTGATGAGCTTGTTCCAGGCATGGCAGCACATGGCGATGATCTGGTCGTAGGA
>NZ_JBBIAB010000034.1 GCF_039634785.1 Tistrella mobilis
CGCAGGTCGACGGAAAGAGCTTTCGCCATACAGGCTGGCCTCCTTCTCCAGCCTCTATCTTGAATCACAACTGACGGCTGAGGGGAATCCCCTGATTCCTATGCTGGGTAATTTGCTCTAACCGCCGTGTCGTCCGCCGCAGGACGGCGGGATGAAATTTCTGATTGATGAATGCCTCAGTCCGGTCCTGGCGAGAACCGCCCATGAGAAGGGACATGGCGAGGCCAGTCATATCGTCTGGATGGGGTGGGCTGGCCTGAAGGATTGGGAGCTGAAACCGATGATCCTTGAGGGCGACTGGATCTTTGTCACCAAGAACTCAGTGGATTTCAGGGGGCCGAAGGACGCTCCCGGTTCGAAAGGCCAGTATGCGGACGTCGCGATCCATGCCGGGCTGATCTGCCTTAACGGCCCACCCGGCATGGACCTGAATATGCAGATAGAGCTTTTCGAGCAGGCGCTCGAAGAACTGGAGGTCAAGCCGGACCTGATCAACCAGGTGCTCGAAGTCTCCCTTGAGGACGAGGACGCGTTTCACGTGCTCCGTTACGCGCTGCCAAAGGATTAGTGAGAAAGGCCACAAGGTTCGGTGACCTGGCGTCATCCCCTCACAACCACCTCTCCATCACCACCCGCGGCACCGCGTTATACCCCACCCTTTCATAAAACGCCTTCACCGCCGTATTCGTCTCGCGGATCATCAGCAGCACCTTGCGCACGCCGTGGCGGCGCAGCCAGTCTTCGCCGGCGGTGACGATGTCGGCGCCGAGACCCTGGTGGCGGTGGGCCGGGTCGACGGCGACGTAATAGAGCCAGCCGCGGTGGCCGTCATGGCCGGCCATGACCGAGGCGACCGGCCGGCCGTCCAACCGCCCGACCAGCACCTCGGAATGCGAACGGCCGCGGGCGAAGGCGATGTCGTCCAGCGGGTCGTTATAGGGCATCACCAGATTGCAGGCCTGCCAGAGCGCCACCAGCGCCGGCAGTTCGGCATCCAGGACAGGGCCGATGGTCAGGCGGGGCGGGGCGGGCTGGTCCGGTTGGTCTGTCGTGGCCGTCATCGGGTGATCCTTTCGTTCCGGGATGGCGGGCGGGTGGCGATGCTGCGCCGTGGCCGCAGATCAGCAGAGATCCATGACGACAGAATGACAAAACCGCAGCGCCGAGGGCCAGCCTGCGGACCAGCCGCTTGACTCGTCGGTAACCAGCTATTACGGATGGAAAACCCACGAGTTTTCCTTTCGGCCAATCCGGTTTCCGTTTGCGTCACCCCTATGCCGGGTGGCGTGACGTCCGGGGCCGGGCCGGAGGGAAAGCCGGGGCAAGCCCGGCGGCGGAATCAGACCGGGCGGAACCGAACGGGAGGAAGCCCATGTCGATGGATGTCGCGGGCCCCGCCATCAGGGCGGTGCCGGCATGACGGGCGAGGTGCGGGCACGGGCGGGGGGCCTGCTCCGCCTGGCCGATCTGCTGAACACGGTCGTCGCCCGGATCGTGGTCTGGCTGGTGCCGGTGATGGTGGTGGTGACCATCATGGATGTGGCGCTGCGCCTGTTTGCCGGGCGGGCCACGCTCTGGGCCTTTGATGCCACGGTGCAGTTCTACGCCGCCCATTTCCTGCTGCTCGGCGGTTTCACCCTGCTGCGCGGCGGCCATGTCGGGGTCGATATCCTGCGCGAGCAGGCGGGGCCGCGCACCGGGCTGGTGATGGACGTGGCGTCCTGGATCGCCTTCTTCTTCCCCTTCGCCATCGTGATGGTGCTGTGGAGCTGGGATTTCATGATCGCCTCGTGGGCGATCCATGAAACCTCGCCCGGGGTGGCGGCGCTGCCGGTCTATCCGATCAAGACCCTGTTCTTCGCCGGCAATCTGCTGCTGCTGATCCAGGGCGTGGCGGCGTTCCTGCGGGTGCTCGCCGGCGGTTTCAGCCGGCTGAAGGGGGTGTGACGCCATGCATCTCTCCCCCGAAATCTTCACCATCCTGATGTTCGCCGGCCTGCTGGTCGGGCTGCTGCTCGGCCATCCGCTCGCCTTCGTGCTGGGCGGGCTGTCGGTGATCTTCGCCATGCTCGGCCCCGGCATTCCCGCTTTCGGCATCGTGATCAACCGGGTCTGGGGTCTGGCCGACAATTACGTGATGGTCGCGATCCCGATCTTCGTGTTCATGGCCCGGCTGCTCAGCGACAGCGGCATCACCGACCGGCTGTTCCACACGTTGCGCCTGCTGTTCGGGCCGGTGCCGGGCGGGCTGAACTTCGCGGTGATCATCATTTCGGTGCTGCTGGCCGCCACCACCGGCATGGTCGGCGCGTCGCTCGCCGTGATGGGCGTGCTGGCCCTGCCGGCGATGATCTCTTACGGCTATCGCAAGGAAACCAGCACCGGCGCCATCGCCGCCGGCGGCAGCCTGGGCATTCTGATCCCGCCCAGCATCATGCTGGTGGTGATGGGCGGCTATGCTCAGTTGTCGGTCGGCAAGCTGTTCGCGGCGGCGCTGGTGCCGGGCCTGCTGCTGGCGGTGTGCTATGCGCTCTATACCGGCATCCTGTGCTGGATGAAGCCGCAATACGGGCCCCCGGTCACGGCCGAGGAACGCGCGCAGACCTCTACCGGCACCCTGCTGCTGATGCTGCTGAAAGAGGTGGCGCCCACCCTGGCGCTGATCCTGGGGGTGCTCGGCTCCATCTTCACCGGCATCGCCACGGTCACCGAGGCGGCCTCGATCGGTGCCGCCATCGCCTTCCTGATCATCCTGGCCTATCGCCGCTTTTCATGGGCGATGCTGCGCACCGCGGTGATCGAAACCGGCATCACCACCGCCATGGTCATGTTCGTGGCGATCGGCGCCACCGCCTTCACCGGCATCTTCGTCGCCGGCGGCGGCATGGGGGTGGTGCAGTCCTTCTTCACCGGGCTGGAGATCGGCCGCTGGGGCACCTTCGCCCTGCTGATGTTCGCGGTGTTCATCGCCGGCATGTTCCTCGACTGGCTCGGCGTGATCATGATCTGCTTCCCGATCTTCCTGCCGATCGCCGCCGCCCTCGGTTTCGACAAGCTGTGGTTCGTGATGATGATCGCGGTCTGCCTGCAGACCTCGTTCCTGACCCCCCCGGTCGGCTATGCCCTGTTCTACCTGAAGGGCGTGGCGCCGAAGGGGGTCACCACCATGCACATCTATCGCGGCGTCGTGCCCTTCGTGCTCATCATCCTGGGCGTGATCGGGCTGTGCGCGCTGTTCCCCGGCATCGTCACCTGGCTGCCCTCTCGCCTGGGCTGATACCGGCCAGGCCGAAGAAACACCCCAACGACCAGACACGTCCGCATGAACGGACGGCGCGGAGGAAACATCATGCCCAGTATCACCATATCCGGGATGGCCAGGGTCGCCGGTCTCGCGGCCGGCCTGACGCTCGCAACCGGTACCGCCCTTGCGGCCGATGCCACCATGCGCATGACCACCACCTGGACCAGCGGCATCAACCTGATGGAGGGTGACAAGAAATTCGTCGAGATCGCCAATGCGATCACCGGCGATGCGCTCAAGATCGAGTTCTTCGAGGGCGGCACGCTGGTGCCGCCGACCCAGGTCTTCGACGCGGTGCAGAGCAACACCGTCCAGGCCTCGGCCGACTGGCCGGGCTATTGGGCGGGCAAGAATTCGGCCTTCGGCCTGCTCGGCAGCTATCCCATGCTGTTCACCGCCGCCGACTATATCCTCTGGACCAAGCAGTGGGGCGGGTTCGAGGCCTTCCAGGAGGCCTATGGCCAGTTCGGCATGGTCTATCTGCCCTATGCCGTGGTCTCGATGGAATCGGGGCTGCGCGGCCGCAAGCCGATCCCGACGCTGGCGGAGATGGATGGCAAGCGCATCCGCATGTCCGGCCGCGCCCAGGGCGAGATCCTGAAGCGGCTGGGCGCCGCCCAGACCCAGATCGCCGGCGGTGAGGTCTATCAGGCGCTGGAGCGCGGCGTGGTCGACGCCGCCGAATTCTCCGGCCCCGGCGTCGATTGGGGCATGGGGCTGCAGGAGGTGTCCAAATACTGGATGACCCCGGGCTGGCACCAGCCGGGCTCGATGAGCGGGGTGATGATCAACAAGAAGTTCTGGGACGGGCTGCCCGAAGAGGTCCGCACCAAACTGAAGATCGCCGCCGACGCCACCCTGTCCTGGTCCATCGCCTATTACGAGCATGACGCGGTCGAGGCGGTGCGCAAGTTCAAGGAGGCCGGGACCGAAGTCGTTCAGCTGCCGGCCGAGGACGTGGCGAAGCTGCAGGAGATTTCCAACCAGGCACTGGTCGACGAGGCCTGCGCCAACCCGCTCTTTGCGAAGATCGCCGCTTCGCAGGTCGAATACATGGCAGACTATGCCGAATGGCGCGGCATGGCCGGGGATTTCGCCATGGGGCGCAATCTTTCCAAACTGCCTGATGTCGCGAAGCTGAAATCCTGCGCCGGCTGACATCGCCTCCGGAGGCTGCCCGATGACCACCGACACGCCGTCCTCTCCCATCCTTCCGGAGGTGACCGCCGCGGGCGGCCTCACCATCGACCTGCTGTTCGCACGTCAGGCCCGCACCACCCCCCGGGCACCGGCCCTGGCCGATGCCGGGGGCGAGGTCGCCTTCACCTATGACGCGCTCTTCGCCCGGGTGTCGCGGCTGGCCGCCTGGCTGACCGGGCCGGCCGGGCTGAAGCCGGGCGACCGTTTCGCGGTGCTGGCCGAAAACCGCACCGAATATGTCGAACTGCTGCTCGCGGCCGCGATGAGCGGCACGATCCTGGCCGCGATCAACTGGCGTCTGGCACCGCCCGAGGTCGCCCATTGCCTGCGCCTGGTCGAACCCGGGCTGATCGTGGCGAGCCCGCGCCATGAGGGCCTTTTGCGTGACGCGGACTGCGGCGACCTGCCGCATCTGCTCTTCGGCCCGGATTTCGAGGCGATCGCCATGGCGGGGCCGGTGCCGGATCTGCCCGCGGTCACCGGCCCGGAAAGCGGGCTGGTCATTCTCTACACCAGCGGCACCACCGGTCTGCCCAAGGGCGCGCTGATCAGCCACCGGGCCGAGATCTCCCGGGCGCAGGTGATGGCGATCGACCATGCCATTCCGCCCGGGCGCGGCTTCGTCGCCTGGGCGCCGCTCTTCCACATGGTTTCGGCCGATCAGGTGCTGGGCACGCTGATCCGCGGCGGCAAGGTGACGGTGGTCGACGGCTACGACCCCGAGGCCATCATCCGGGTCGTGGCGCGCGAAAAGATCGGCTGGCTGGTGCTGATGCCCGGCATGATCGAGGATTTCCTGAACCATCTGGCGGCGGCGGGCCCGATCGAGCCCGATGTGATGGTGATGGGCTGCATGGCCGATCTGGTGCCGCTGGCCCAGATCCAGGCGGTGACCCGGGCGCTGAACGCCCCCTATCTCAACAGCTTCGGGTCGACCGAGACCGGTGCCGCCCCCGCCTCTGCCGCGGTGATCGGCGTGGGGGAGCTGCCCGCCGGCCTGTCCAAGCGCCAGAGTTCCGGCTGTGCGGTGCGCCTGGTCGACTGGGACGATACGGAAGTGCCCGACGGCGTGCCGGGCGAGGCGACGATCCGCTCGCCCTCGCTGTTCTCGGGCTATTGGAACAATCCCAAGGCCACCGCCGAGGATTTCCGCGGCGGCTGGTTCCACATGGGCGACATGTTCGTCCGCAATCCCGATGGCAGCCTGGATTTCGTCGACCGGCGCAAATACCTGATCAAATCGGGTGGCGAGAACGTCTATCCGGCCGAAATCGAGCGGCTGATCCTGGCCGGGGCCGATATCCGCGAGGCGGTGGTGGTGCGTGCGCCCGATGCGCGCTGGGGCGAGGTGCCGGTGGCGGTCGTCGCAGCCGCACCCCACGTAACGCGCGAAGACGTGCTCGGCCGCTTGCATGGCCGGCTCGCCCGGTACAAGCTGCCCAAGGCGGTGGTGTTCCTGGATTACGACGCCTTTCCCCGCTCGACCACCGGCAAGATCAAGCGCCACGACGTCGAAACCCTGCTCGACAGTCGGGGCCAGCTCAAGGGAGATCCCGCCCCATGACCACAGCATTCGGATCCGCAGCCGACGTCTCAACCAATGGTTATGTCGACGGCTTCGCCGAAGGCGCCGTGCTGCTGGAGCGCCGCGGCCCCGTCGCCTGGGTGCGGATGAACATGGCCGAGAAGCGCAATGCCATGTCGGAAGCGCTGGTGCAGGGTCTTGCCCGCGCCGTCGATGCGGTGGAGGCCGATCCGGGCTTCCGGGTGATGGTCATCACCGGCTCCGGGCCCGCCTTTTCGGCCGGCGGTGACCTCGCCCTGTTCCAGCGGCTGGTGGGCAGCGGCACGCTCGACACCTTCGACACCTATCTTGAGCGTGGCCGGGCGATGTTCACCCGGATCGAGCAGTTCCGCCGCCCGGTGATCGCCGCGGTCAACGGCGTTACCGTCGCCGGCGGGCTGGAGCTGATGCTGACCGCCGACCTGGTCTATGCGGCGGAAACTGCCCGGATCGGCGACGGCCATGTGAAGTTCGGCGTGATGCCCGGCGGCGGCTCCACCGCCCGGCTGTCGCGGCGGCTGCCCTTCAATGTGGCGAGCGAGCTGCTGCTGACCGGCCGTCTCGCCGACCCCCGCGAACTCGCCGCCCATGGCCTGGTCAATGCCGTGCTGGCCGACGACGCGCTGGAAGCCCATGTCCAGCAGGTGGCCGAAACCATCGCCCGCCACAGCGCCGACGGCATCGCCCGGATCAAGGCCCTGCATGCCCGCGCCCGCGATCGCAGCCTGGACGACGCGCTCGCGACCGAGGTCCGCGCCCTGCTGGACTATGCCCGCGGCCCCGATCTGCTCGAAGGGCTGACCGCCTTCGTGGAAAAGCGGGCGCCGCGGTTCAGGTAAGCCCGTGCTCTCTGGTGGCCCTACGCTCTATGATGCTTGGGTGACAGGCCATAGGTCTTCTTGAACGCGGCGGTGAAGCTGGTCGGGCTGGTATAGCCGGCGATCCAGGCCGCCTGGGCGATCGGCACGCCGTCGCGTTCAAGCGCCGCCCGGGCGGCCTCCAGCCGCTTCAGGCGGATGAATTCATAGACCGTCATCCCCAGATGTTCCTTGAAATGCCGCTGGATCGACGAGGTGCTGAGGCCCATTTCGCGGGCGATGCCCTCGACGGTCAGCGGCCGGCCCAGATTCTCAAGAATATGGTCGTGGATACGGGCGATCTGCCGGCGGCTCATCTCCACCGGTTTCGGCGTATCGTCGCCGGTGGCGTCCAGCATCTGCAGGCAGGCTTCGCACATCAATTGCAGGGCGTGCGACTTGCGATAAAGCGTGCGTAGCTCGCCCTGCATCGGCACCGGCGGTTCCAGAATGCGCTCGGCTAGCTGGATCAGCGCCCGGCCGGGCTCGAAGCTGAACCGGTTCAGATGGCCGGCGAAGAAGCGGCGCAGCGCCGGCATGCCGTCTTCGGGGCAGCTGCGCATCAGATCCTGCATCCAGGGCAGGGGCGCCGAAACCATCACCTTGCGCATCTCCACATCGCTGTCGTTCACGAAGCGGACCAGGCAGGGCCGGGCGACGTTGAGCATGAAGACCTGCGGCACCGAGATGTCGGCATCGCCGGCATCCAGGCGGAAATGCTCGCCATCCATCACGAAATGCTGCGCGCCCTGCAACAGCAGGATCACCATGAATTTCGGCCAGACCTGATGCAGCTCCTCGTCGGGCGTGCAGGTCGCAAGGCCGGTCATCGTGCCGACGAACAGATCGTTGGGAATGCCCAGGGCGGGCGCAGTCTCCTGCATGTGAACACCTTGATCACGCTTGGGTCGGGTCAGGTGTCCTCACGACGCTGCCGTCGTGCCTGCGCAGGTCTTTGCCGCTTTTGAAGAGGTCATGTCGCACGACAGCTCCGACACCCTAGCCCTAAACATCGGAAAGTCAATGGACTTCCACCGCCCTGGCAGGGGGCGGAGGGGCGTTCGCGTATGTCGGAGAACAACGGATGGCAAGCATGGCGTATCGGGCACTGGCTGGAAAATGGGCGTTTTCCGTGTCCTGGGCAGCACTTCTGGTCGCAGGGCCGGCCGCGGCGGAAGACGCGGTCCGGCTCGATGCCCTGAAGGTGGAGGAACGGGCGACCGAAAACGGCACCGGACCGGTGGGCGGCTATGTTGCCCGGCAGAGTCGCACCGGCACCAAAACCGACAGCCCGATCGCCAGAACGCCGCAGAGCGTGTCGGTCGTCGGCCGGGAGCAGATGCAGGCCCAGCAGGTGGAAAGCGTCGCCGAGGCGCTGCGCTACACCCCGGGCGTCTTCGCCGAGTATCGCGGCGCCTCCAATCTGCGCGACGAAATTTTCGTCCGCGGCTTCTATTACGTGCCGAAATATCTGGACGGGCTGTTTCTGGGCGGTGACCTCTCCTACGCCAGGATCGAACCCTATCTTCTGGAGCGGGTGGAACTGCTCGCCGGCCCGTCCTCGGTGCTTTACGGCCAGGCCAATCCGGGCGGGCTGGTCAACATGGTCAGCAAGACGCCGACCGACACGCCCCTTTACGAAACCGAGGTGTCGATCGGCACCGGCCATCACTATGGTGCCGCCTTCGACCTTTCCGACCGGCTGACGGCCGATGGCCGCTGGGCGGGACGGCTGGCGGTGACCGGGCTCAACCGCGATCTTCAGGAGGACGGCGCCGAACGCCGTGCCTTTGCCGTGGCGCCCTCGCTGCGCTGGACCGATCACGAGGCAACCAGTCTCACCATCCTCGGCGGCTATCAGAACGAGCCCGATGCCGGCTATCGCAACTTTCTGGATGCGGCCGGTACCATCACGCCGATCCCGGGCTATGGCTATGTCCCGCGCGATTTCTTCGTCTCGGACACCGGGTTCGAGAAGTTCGAGCGCGAACAGCTCTGGATCGGCTATCAGCTGGAGTATGCGGTCTCGGACGCGCTGAGCCTGCGCCAGAACGCCCGTTATCATCAGGTCGAGACCACGCACCACACCCTGATCTATGGCAGCGCCAGTGCCAGCCCGATCACCGGGGCCGATACCATCTACAGCCGCAGCCTGACCGGCGGGACCGACGACTGGCGACAGTTTGCGATCGACAACCAGGCCGAATACCGCTTCGGCACCGGTGCGGCGGCCCATACCCTGCTGGCCGGCCTGGATTATCGCCACCGCACCCGCGACTACATCTGGGGCCGCAACCGCAATGTGCCGTCGATCGATGTCGCCAACCCGGTCTATGGCGGTTTCGATTTCTCGTCCCTCGATCTCACCACCACCGACGATCAGGATCTGACCGCGGACCAGTTCGGGCTCTATCTGCAGGACCAGATCGAGATCGGCGGGTTCAGCCTGCTCGCCGGGCTGCGGTATGATCGCGCCTCGACCGATATCGACGACAACTTCAACAGCCTGTCCTATTCCTACGACGACAACGCGCTGACCTGGCGGGTGGGCGCGCTCTACACCTTCGCCAACGGCATCGCGCCTTACGTCTCGTATTCCACCTCGTTCGAGCCGTCGCTCTACGCCCCCGAAGCGAGTGCGCCCGCCTTCGACCCCACCACCGCCCGACAGGTCGAACTCGGCGTCAAATATGCGCCCGAGGGGACCGGCCTGCTGCTGACCGCCGCGGTCTATGATCTGCGCCAGAAGGATGTGGTGATGAGCGCCTGGGATCCCGGCCTCGGCCGGTCGGTCTATTCCCAGGTCGGCGAGGTCCATAATCAGGGGCTGGAGCTGTCGGCCAAGGCCGAGCTGGACGAGAATCTCTCGATGGTGGCGAGCTATTCCTATATCGACTCGACCATCGAGGACTCGGTGACCGCGGCCGAGATCGGCCGGACGCCGGCGCGGGTGCCTGCCCATACTGCATCGCTCTGGGCCGATTACCGCTTCACCGACGGTGCCGTCCAGGGGCTGGGCCTTGGCGCGGGTGTGCGCTATATCGGCACCAGCCAGGGCAACAACACCAATGACTTCGAGGTGCCGGCCGTGACCCTGTTCGACGCCTCGGCGAGCTACGATTTCTCGGGCCTGGGTGGCAGCTGGCAGGGCGTGTCGGTGCAGGTCAATGCCAAGAACCTGACCGACGAGACCTATGTCGCCTCCTGCGCCAGCGCCTATGCCTGTTTCTACGGCGAGGGCCGGACGGTGGTCGCCACCCTGAAGAAGCGCTGGTGAGCCGGCCGATGATCCGTCGGGCACTCACCCTTATGCTTCCCCTTCTGGTCCTGCTCGCCATCCCGGCCGCCGATGCGGCCGGGATGCGCGAGACCGGCGGCACGCTCGCCACCGGCGGGACCGCGCTCATCGACCTCGGGGCGGCGCCGGGCGACTATCTCCGCGGTCGTCTGACCGTCGAAAGCGGCCGCTTCGATCTCGATCTGGTCGATGGCGCGGGTGTGCCGCTCCGCCGTTTCGGCAGCGACATTCCGACCGCCCGGAGCTTCCACCATGTCGTGGGCGCCGCGGATGAACGCCTGCAACTCCGCGCGGTCGAGGCCGGACGCTGGCGGATCGACCTGGAACCGCCCATCCCCATGGCGGAACAGCGGGTCCCTGAACCGGAACCGCTGAGCCCGGCCATCGCGGCCCTTGCGCGCGATCTCGCCCGCGGTGGCGATACCGCCGGCTTCTGGGCGGACATGGCCGCGCGCGGCACGCCGCTGGTCGAGCCGGCCGACCGCCCCGACCGGCGGATCGTCACCTTCCTCGCCCGCGGGGCCCGGCACAATGTCCGGCTGTTCGGCGGGCCCGGCACCGGCCATGACGAGTTGCAGCGTCTGGGCAACGCCGATGTCTGGTATCGCAGCTATGTCCTGCCCTCGGACACGCGGCTCGCCTATCAGCTGGCCCCGGATGTGCCGGAATTTGCCGGCACGGCGCGTGAACGCCGGGTCGCGGTTCTGGCGACGGCGGCGGCCGATCCGCTCAACCGCCATCCCTGGCCGGCGGATGCCCCCGATATCTGGGCGCGCGACTCCCTCCTGGTGCTGGATGATGCGCCGGCCCAGCCCTGGGCGGATGCCGATGCCTCCGTGCCGCAGGGCCGGCTCGATCAGCTGCGGCTGACCAGCCGCAGTCTCGGCAATACCCGTGACGTCACCCTCTACCGTCCGGCCGGGTTTGATCCGGCGCGGCCCGATACCGTCCTGCTGATCCTGTTCGACGGCCGGGACTATCGGCAGAAGGTGCCGGTGCCGCGGATCCTGGATGCGATGATCGCCGCCGGGGTGATCCCGCCGGTGGTGGCGGTGCTGGTCGACAGCCTGGACCAGGACACCCGCGGCCGCGAACTGCCGGGCAATCCGGATTTCGCTGACATGCTGGCCCATGAATTGCTGCCGATGGTGCGCGCCGCGGCCGGGTTCGATCCCGATCCGGCCCGCACCGTGCTCTCGGGGTCGAGCTTCGGCGGCCTGGCCGCGATGACCGCGGCACTCCGCCATCCGGGGGCCTTCGGCAATGTGCTCTCGATGTCGGGCTCGTTCTGGTGGAGCCCGCCGGACACGCCCGAAACCGGGCGGGAATGGGTGGCAGGCCGGGTCGCGGCGGCGGCCATGCCGCCGCCGCTCCGGGTTTTCCTCGCCGCCGGGATCTACGAAACCTCGGGCGACGGGGTGACGGCCTCGATCCTCGACACCAACCGCCATCTGCGCGATGTGCTGATGGCGAAGGGCGTCTGGGTGCGCCATCGCGAATACGCCACCGGCCATGACTACGTCGCCTGGCAGGGGGTGCTTTCCGACGGGCTGGTGGCGCTGTTCGGGCGCGACCAGCCCTGACCGGTTCAGCGGCCGACCGGCTCCCAGCCATAGGCCGCACCATCGCTGCCCGGCGTCACCCGGCCGATGCCGGGGAAGGTGATATGGGCGCCGGCCACCAGATAGCCTTTGGCGGCGGCGTCTTCCATCGCCGCCAGGCGGCTCTGGCGGGCGGCGTCCTGGTCGACGTCGAAGTCGATGGTGACCTCGGGCTCGGCGAACTGGACGAATTCGCCATGGGTGATGTCGCCCCAGACCACCAGCTTTTCGCCCCCATCGCTGACCACGATCGAGGAATGGCCCGGGGTATGGCCGGCGCGCAGGATCGACTGCAGCCCCGGCACCGGGTCGGCGCCGTCGGCGAAGGTCGCGAAACGGCCGGTTTCGCGATAGGGGGCCGTCATGGCGATCGCCTCGTCGAAGCCGCGCCGGGCGGCCTCGGGGGCGGCGGCGCGGGCCGCGTCGCTCAGCCAGTAGGCGGCGTCGCGTTCGGCCACATGCAGCCGCGCCTTCGGGAACACGGCCTTGCCGTTGCGGGTCAGCCCGCCCGAATGGTCGGCATGGATATGGGTCAGCACGATGTCGTCGATCTCGTCCGGCGTATGGCCGGCGGCCTTCAGGCTTTCGGCCAGATGGCCGAGCTTCGGCCCCAGCAGATCGCCGGTGCCGGTATCGATCAGCACCAGCCGGCCATCGGGCATGGCGACCAGATAGGTGTTCACCGCCAGCGTCACCGGCGACTGCTTGCCGGCGCGGGCCAGCGCCGCTTCGATCTGGGGCCTGGGCTCGCCGCGCATGATATCGGCCAGCGGCACCGGGATCTGACCGTCGGACAGGGCGGTGACGCTGATCCGGCCGATGTCGATGTGATAGGGGGCGGAAAGCGGGTCATCCGCGGCGGCGGGGCCCGCGAGAACCGAAAGGCCGAGCAGGCTGGCGAAGGCGAGCGAGGCGGCGAGGGGGGTCTTCGACATGGGGAGGGGTCTCCGTGATGATCGGGACGGGCTTGCCCCGGACGCCGCTTCAGGTATCTATGGTCAGGTCAGCAATCAAATCGATGCGGATCATGGAGACTATCGATCATTTCAATCTGCGCGCCTTCGACCTCAACCTTCTGGTCGCCTTCGACGCCCTGATGGAAGAGGGCAGCGTCACCCGGGCGGCCCGGCGGCTGAAGATCGGCCAGCCGGCGATGAGCCATGCGCTGTCGACCCTGCGCATGCTGCTGGATGACGAGCTGTTCGTGCGGGTGGGCCAGGCGATGCAGCCCACCGCACGTGCCGTCGCCGTGGCCGGCCCGGTGCGCACGGCGCTGATGCAGGCCCAGGCGGCGCTGGGGGCGCGGGAAAGCTTCCGCCCCGAAACCGAACGCCGCATCTTCCGCCTGGGCATGTCGAGCGAGCTGGAACTGCTGCTTCTGCCCGCGCTCACCGCGCGTCTGGCGACCGAGGCGCCGGGCATCCGCCTGCATGCGCGCATGGCGCCGTCCACGCAGGTCGAGACGATGATCGACACCGGCGTGATCGATCTTGCGGTCGGCTGCTCGCTGGAACCGGCCAGCCGGCATCGCGGGCTGGATCTCTTCCCGGCCGGCGTGTCGTGCTGCTTCAACCCGCAGCGCCTGGCGCTGGATGTGCCGGTCGGGCTGGACGCCTATCTGGCCGGCCGCCATGCCGTCGTCTCGCAAAGCGAGAGCCTGCATGGCTGCGTGCACGAGGCGCTGGAGCGGATCCGCACCGATCTCGACGTGGTGATGGCGGCGCCGGATTTCCTGACCGTGCTGTCGGCCGCGGTCGAGGCGCCGGTGATCGCCACCATCTCCACCCGCGTCGCCCGGCGCTTCGCCCCGCCGCTGGGCCTGACCGTCTCTCCGGTGCCGCTGGATCTGGTCTTCCCGCCGGTGCGCATGGTCTGGCCGGTGCGGCTGGATCGCGACCCGGCGGCGGCCTGGCTGCGCGACCGGATCATCGAGACGCTGGGCCTCGATGTGGTGCATGATCGGGCGGCATGACGACGACCGTCACCGGGGGGAGACATCATGACATCCTTCGCCGCGATCCTGGACCGGACCGCCCGCCATCATGGCGGGCCCGAGGGGTTGGAGGCCCGCCTTGCCGCCGCGCCCTGGACGGCGCGCACGGCCGAAGAGCTGCGCGCGGTGCTCGACGACCGCTTCCTGGCCGAGGCCACCCGGGTGATCTTCCAGGCCGGTTTCGACTGGGCGGCGATCGATCGCCGCTGGCCGGATTTCGAGGCGGCCTTCGAGGGCTTCGATCCCGCCCGCTGGTCGCTGATGTCGGATGACGATCTGGACCGGCTGATGGCCGCGCCGGGCATCGTGCGCAATGCCGCCAAGCTGCGCGCGGTCGGCGGCAATGCCGCCTTCTTCTCCGACGTCGCCCGCAGCCATGGCTCGGTCGCGGCCTGGATCCTGACCTTCCCGGCCGGGCGCTATATGGAGCTGGTGCGCGAGCTGAAGACGCGCGGCGACCGTCTGGGCGGCAAGACCGGTCAGCTGCTGCTGCGCCGCATGGGCGTGCCCTCGCTCATCTGCTCCGATGACGTGGTCAAGGCACTGATCACGGCGGATGTGGTGTCGAAAGCCCCGTCATCGGCAAAGGATTTCGCCGCGGTCCAGGCCGCCCTGGACCGCTGGCAGGCGGAAACCGGCTTCGATCTCACCCGGATCAGCCGCATTCTGGCGTTGTCGGTGGGCTGATCTCCCGACGCTTCATTTACCGCCGACGATCGCCGGCCGGACCAGCGCCGCCAGCGCCGATCGCATCGCCTGGGGGTCGGTCACCCGGCGGGGGAAGCGGATGCGCAGATCGCTTTGGGGCGAGGTGAGGTCGATGCCCTCGGGGTCGAGACCCGCCGCGCGCCAGCGCCCGGCATCGCCGCCGCCATGCAGCCGGGCCAGGCGCCCGGGCAGGTCCTCGCCCCAGGGGCCGTTCAGCCGCTCGACCTCGTCGGCCTCGGCGGCGAGCAGGGCCTCGGCGCCGGAAAGATCGGTCAGGAAATGCGCGACCTGCGGCTCGCCGGCATTGCGCCGCGGCCCGCCGGCCACGCGCAGATCCGCCATCTCCAGCCGGTAGAGGCCGATATCCGGCAGGGTCATATAGAGCTTCGTCTTCGGATGCCGGGCGAGATAGCGCCGGCGGACGGCCTCCAGCCGGGCCTGGTCGGTCACCTGCACCACCCGTCCGACGATGGTCATCCGCACCCCCGCCAGCACATCGGCAAGCCCCGGCTCGATCAGGGTCAGCGACGCGCGCGGATCGGCCGCCAGATTGCGGGCATGCAGCGCCAGCCCGGCCATGATGAAGACCGGGCTGCCGTCGTGATCGGTCGCCAGATTGGTGGCCGCGCCATAGGGATAGCCGCTTTCCGGGTCGAGCGTCGACAGGGTGCCGAACCGCGCGGTGCGCAGCAGCCGTCGGCCGTGA
Source organism: Tistrella mobilis (assembly GCF_039634785.1). Lineage (NCBI taxonomy): Bacteria > Pseudomonadati > Pseudomonadota > Alphaproteobacteria > Geminicoccales > Geminicoccaceae > Tistrella > Tistrella mobilis. The sequence continues at coordinate 15,232 of NZ_JBBIAB010000034.1, forward strand.
TCTTCGGCATCGAAGGGCAGGGCGGCATCCAGGCGCAGCTCCCGGCCGCGCGGGGTGATGACGGGGGCGCCGTGGGTCGGCGTGTCGACAGAGGGGGCGGGCGTGGTCATGGCGGTCTCTCCGGGCTGGCGGTCGCGCAGCCGAAGGATGGGCTTCCTATTATGAGAATGCAAGTCAATCGCAATTGAGGAGTCGTGCAGCGCCGCCCGCATCTTTTCCGCCACCCGGCCTTTCCAGCCGCGGGGCCGTACCGTAGCATCCAATCCCGAAAACAGGCCCCTCGCGGCCGTCTCTTATGTGCCAGTACGAGGAAGATCGATGGCCGATCCGAAGCCCACTGCACTGCCCGAACGCCGGCGCGGCTCTGGCGTCAAGATGGTGTACGACCTTCTGCGCGATGAAATTCTCGATCTGAAACTGGCACCGGGCAGCACGATCGACGAGGCGCAGCTGGCCGAGCGGTTCAAGATGTCGCGCACGCCGATCCGCGAGGCGCTGGTCCGCCTTGCCGGCGAGGGGTTGATCGAGACGCTGCCCAACCGATCGACCATGGTGTCGAACATCGATTTTCTCAACCTCAGCACCTTCTTCGATGCCCTGGTGCTGATGTACCGGGTCACCACGCGGCTGGCCGCGCAGAACCATCGGCCGGAAGATCTGCCGGTCATCCGCCGTCATCACCAGGATTATGCCGCCGCCGTCGAGGCGCGCGACGCGCTGGCGATGATCGCAACCAACGCCGCCTTCCACGCCGCCATCGCCGAGGCCGGCCGCAACCCCTATTTCACCAGCCTTTTCATAAGGCTGCTGAGCGAGGGGCGGCGCATCCTGCGGCTTTATTACCGGTCCTATGAGGAGCAGTTTCCCCAGCGCTTCGTGGATGAACATGCCGGGATGATCGCCACGATCGAAGCGCGCGACGTGGAGCGGGCCGACCAGCTGGGCAAGGCTCATGCCGAGCAGATCGTGGCCCAGGTGCAGAAGCTGTTCACCCGCAATGGCGGGCTCGACATCCCGCTCTGAGTTTGCATTTTCGTTGTCGACAACAAAAATGCAAACTGCCATCATGACCATGGCAGAGGGGGAGGACAGCTGCGTCCTGCCGGCGGACTGCCGATCGAACGGCTGGAAGGAAACGAAGGTGAAGGCGACGATTTTCTCCGGTGTGATCCCCGCCCTGATGACCCCCTGCAAGCCCGACCGGACCCCGGATTTCGATGCGCTGGTCCGCAAGGCCCGGCAGCTGATCGATGCCGGCATGTCGGCGGTGGTCTATTGCGGTTCCATGGGCGACTGGCCGCTGCTGACCGATGCACAGCGCATGGAAGGTGTCGAGCGCCTGGTCGCGGCCGGGATTCCGGTGATCGCCGGCACCGGCGCCGTCAACACGGCCTCTGCGGTTGCACACGCCGCCCATGCGCAGAAGGTGGGCGCGCAGGGGCTGATGGTCATTCCCCGCGTGCTGTCGCGCGGCACGGTCGTCGCGGCGCAGCGGAACCATTTCAAGGCCATTCTGTCCGCGGCACCGGATCTGCCGGCGGTGATCTATAACAGCCCCTATTACGGCTTCGCCACGCGTGCCGATCTGTTCTTCGCCCTGCGTGCCGAACATCCCAATCTCGTCGGCTTCAAGGAATTCGGCGGCCCCGACGACATGCGCTATGCGGCCGAGAACATCACCAGCTGCGACGACGACGTCTCCCTGATGATCGGCGTCGATACCTGCGTGTTCCATGGCTTCGTGAATTGCGGTGCCACCGGTGCCATCACCGGCATCGGCTGTGTGCTGCCGAAGGAAGTGCTGCACCTCAGCAACCTTGCCCAGGCCGCCGCCCAGGGCGATGCCGATGCCCGACAGCGCGCGCTGGAACTGGAATCGGCGCTGGGCGTGCTCTCGTCCTTCGATGCGGGGCCGGATCTCGTTCTGTATTTCAAGTACATGATGGTCCTGAAGGGCGACGGCGAATACGCGCTGCATTTCAACGAAACCGACGAACTCACCGAAAGCCAGCGCGGCTACGTCACCACCCAGCTGAAACTGTTCGACACCTGGTATGCGGCGTGGAGCCGGCTTCCGGGGGCCGTGCAGACATACAAGGCGTAAGGCAGAACCGTCAGGCCTGCAAACGGCCCTCCCTCCGGAGGGCCTTTTTTATGGACCCGTCGCCATCGTCGCCAGGTCCGCGCGCAGGTGCAGCCTGTCCGGTGATGCGGCACAAGTGCCTGTTCTGCCAGCCGGATTTTTTCTCGAAGCTTATATATTTTTTGTATTTTTCTTGTATCCTGAATAGGGGGTTTTCGCCGTTCGGCGTGGGAGGGGCCTTCGCCGGCGAGGATCACTGCTGATGGGAGACAACAGTGAACAAGGCTTCAATTTTCGCTGTCGGACTGATGGCCGCTACCGTCCTGGGGGGCACGGCGCATGCGGACAAGCTGGACGACATCATCGGCTCGGGCACGCTGCGCTGTGCGGTGGTGCTGGACTTCCCGCCGATGGGTTCGCGCGATGCGAACAACACGCCGATCGGCTTCGACGTCGACTATTGCAACGATCTGGCGAAGGCGCTGGGCGTGACCGCCGAGATCGTCGAGACGCCGTTTCCTGAGCGGATTCCGGCCCTGATGTCGGGCCGTGTCGATGTCGGCGTCGCCTCGACCTCGGATACGCTGGAACGGGCGAAGACCGTGGGCATGACCATTCCCTATTTCGCCTTCGAGATGGTGGTCACCGCGAACGAAAAATCGGGCGTGACGTCCTATGACGGCATGAAGGGCAAGGTGGTGGGCGCCACCGCCGGCACCTACGAGGCGATCGCGCTTGAGAACCAGGTGAAGGCCTGGGGGGAAGGATCCTTCCGGCCCTATCAGACCCAGGCCGATGTTTTCCTGGCGCTGGCCCAGGGCCAGATCGACGCCACGGTTTCCACCTCCACGGTGGCACAGGCGAATGTGAAATCGGGCAAGTTTGCCGGGCTGTCGGTGGTCGGCAGCGCGCCCTTCGACACCGATTACGTCGCGCTGTTCACCAACCGCGAGGAATACGGCCTGATCAACTACCTGAACCTGTTCATCAATCAGCAGGTCCGCACCGGCCGCTATGCCGACCTCTACGAAAAATGGGTGGGCGGCAAGGCGCCGGATCTCACCGTCGGCAGCGTCTATCGCTGATTGACCCGGCCCGGCCGTGGCGGCCGGCAGATGCCGGCGCCACGGCTTCCGTCAGGAATGTGACCTGCCTCGGGTCCGGGAGACGGGGATGTTCAACTATACTTTCCACTGGAATCAAGCGCTTAAAGCGCTGCCACAGATGCTCGACGGCGCGCTGGTCACCCTTCAGATCGCCGTGCTGTCGATGGCGATCGGTCTGGTCTGTGCCATCGCGCTGACGGCCTTTCGCCTGTCGGGCAACCGGTCGCTGTCGGCGGTGGCGGCGGTCTGGGTGGAGATTGCCCGCAACACGCCGGCGCTGTTTCAGATCTATATGGCGCATTTCGGCCTGGGCAATTTCGGCATCCATCTCAGCCCCTATGCAGCGCTTCTGGCCGGCATCGCCTTCAACAATGCGGGCTATCTGGCCGAGAATTTCCGCGGCGCGCTGAAGGCGATCCCCGACACCCAGACGCGCACCGGCCGTTCCCTGGGCATGACCCGGCTGCAGACCTTCCGCTTCATCGTGCTGCCGCAGATGCTGCGCATCGGCTATCTGCCTGCGACCAATCAGATGATCTGGGCGATCCTGATGACCTCGCTGGGCGTCACGGTCGGGATGAACACCGATCTGGCCGGTGTGACCCAGGATCTGAACGCGCGATCCTTCCGGACCTTCGAATTCTTCGCCATCGCCGCGGTGATCTACTACCTGATCGCCAAACTCGTGACCCTGGCCGCGCGGGCGCTCGCCTGGCGCCTGTTCCGCTACTAGGAGGGCCGGAGATGTTCGATACCGCCCTGACCTGGAACGATCTGGCCTTCCTCGGCCAGGGGGCCCTGATGACCCTGGCCGTGACCGCCGTCTCCGTGGCCGCGGGTACGGTGATGGGGATCGTCTTCGGCGTGATCCGCTTTCAGGCCGGACCGGTCTGGTCCCTGCCGCTGACGGTCTTTCTCGACATCTTCCGGTCGGTGCCGCTGCTGATCCAGCTGGTGCTGGGCAATGCCCTGCAGTCGATCGCAAAGCTGGGCTGGCCGCCGTTTACCACCTCCTGCGTGGTGCTGTCGCTCTATACCGCCGCCTATTGTACCGAAATCGTCCGCGGCGGCATCGCGGCCGTGCCCGTCACCACCCGCCGCGCCAGCCGGTCGCTGGGGATGACCTGGTGGCAGGATATGCGCCACATCGTGGCGCCGCTGGCGGTGCGGGTGTCGATCCCGGCCTGGATCGGGCTCACGCTCGGCGTCATGAAGGATTCGGCGCTGGTGCTGTGGCTTGGCCTGATCGAACTGCTGCGCGCCTCGCAGATCCTGGTGACCCGCCTGCAGGAACCGCTGTTCATCCTGCTGATCTGCGGCGTCATCTACTTCATCATAAGCTTCCCGATTGCCCGGCTCGGCGGCTATCTCGAAAGACGGTGGTCCCCCTATGATTGAGATTGAAAACGTCCGGAAGTCCTTCGGCAGTCTGGAGGTGCTGAAGGGCATCGACCTCACCGTCGACAAGGGCGAGGTGGTGACGATCATCGGGGGGTCGGGCTCGGGCAAATCCACCCTTCTCGCCTGCATCAATGGTCTGGAGCCGATCAATGCGGGCGTGATCCGCATCGACGGCACCCGGGTTCATGACCGGTCGACGGATCTGAACCGGCTGCGCCGCAAGGTCGGGATCGTCTTCCAGCAATGGAACGCTTTCCCGCATCTGACGGTGCTGGAGAATGTGATGCTGGCGCCGCGCAAGGTTCTGGGCCTGTCCCGGCAGCAGGCCGAAGAGATCGCGGTCCGGCAGCTCACCCATGTCGGGCTTGGGGAAAAGCTGTCGGTCTATCCGAACCGCATGTCCGGCGGGCAGCAGCAGCGCATGGCCATTGCCCGCGCGCTGGCCATGTCGCCCGAATACATGCTGTTCGACGAGGTGACCTCGGCGCTCGATCCCATGCTGGTCGGCGAGGTGCTCGACACGCTCAAGATGCTGGCCGAAGAGGGGATGACGATGATCTGCGTCACCCACGAGATGGGGTTTGCGCGCGACGTCTCGGATCGGGTCGCCTTCTTCCATCAGGGGGTGATGGCGGAGATCGGCCCCCCCGATCAGATCTTCGGCGCGCCCCGGCAGCCCGAAACCCAGGCCTTTCTGGGGAGTGTGCGCTGATGACCGGGCCGGAGGTCGTCGTCATCGGGGCGGGGGTGATCGGCCTCTCGGCGGCGATTGCCGTTCAGGCGCGGGGTTTTCCGGTCACGGTGCTCGATCGCGAGGGGCCGGCGGCCGGTGCCTCGGCCGGCAATGCCGGCGCCTTCGCCTTCACCGACATTCTGCCGCTCGCCTCGCCCGGCATTCTGCGCAAGGCGCCCGGATGGCTGCTCGATCCGCTCGGGCCGCTGTCGGTGCCGCCGGCCTACGCGCTCAAGATCGCGCCCTGGATGTACCGTTTCTGGCGGGCCTGCGCGCCCGCCCGCGTCGCCGCCGCCACCGATGCGCAGGCGGCCCTGATGGATCTGTCCCGGGCCGAGCTGGAACCCTTCCTGCAACAGACCGGCACGCGCAGCATGTTGCGCAAGGACGGCAACCTCCAGGTCTATGAAAGCCGCGCGGAGTTCGAGGCAGCACTGTCCGGCTGGGCGGCACGCGAACGCCATGGCATCGACTTCCATCATCTGGATGCGGCGGGGATGGCGGCGCTCCAGCCGGGGCTCTCGTCGCGCTTCACCCACGGAACCTTCACCCCCGGCTGGTACTCCATCGCCGATCCCAGGCTCTACACCCTGGCGCTTGCCGATCATCTTAAGGAGCGGGGCGGCCGGATCGAGCGGGCCGAGGTCACCGCACTCCGGCCCGAGGCGGCGGGTGTCGGGATCGTCACGGCCGACGGGGTGTCGCGGCGCGCGGCCCGGGTGGTGCTTGCCGCCGGCGCCTTCTCGCACCGCATCGCCCGCACCCTCGGCGATGTTATCCCGCTTGAAACCGAGCGCGGCTACAACACCACCCTGCCGCCCGGCGCCTTCGATCTCAGAACCCAGATCACCTTCGGCGGGCATGGGTTCGTGATCAGCCGCCTGTCCACCGGCATCCGCGTCGGCGGTGCGGTCGAACTCGGCGGGCTGGATCTGCCGCCCGATTACCGGCGCTCGCGGGCCATGCTCGGCAAGGCGCAGGCCTTTCTCCCCGGGCTCGTCGCACAAGGGGGCGTCGAATGGATGGGCTTCCGGCCGTCCTTGCCCGACAGCCTGCCGGCGATCGGCAGGGCCGGCAGCGAACCGCGCGTGATCTATGCCTTCGGCCACGGCCATCTCGGCCTCACCCAATCGGCCGGGACCGCCCGGCTGGTCGCCGACCTGCTGACCGACGAACCACCGCCGATCGATCTCTCGCCCTTTTCGCCCCACCGCTTCTGACAGAGTGAACGCCATGGCCTGCTTCACATTCTCGTGCATCGACGGGCATACCTGCGGCAACCCGGTCCGCCTGGTCTCGGGCGGCGGCCCGCGCCTCGAAGGGGCGACCATGCTTGAAAAGCGGGCGCATTTCGTCAGGGACTACGACTGGATCCGCACCGGGCTGATGTACGAGCCGCGCGGCCACGACATGATGTCGGGCGCGATCCTCTACCCGCCGACCCGGCCGGATTGCGATGTCGCGGTGCTGTTCATCGAAACCTCGGGCTGCCTGCCCATGTGTGGCCATGGGACGATCGGCACCATCACCATGGGTGTCGAGAACGGCCTGATCACGCCGCGGGCGCCGGGCCGGCTGTCGATCGATGCCCCGGCCGGCAAGGTCGACATCACCTACCGGCAGGAGGGGCGTTTCGTCGAAGAGGTGCGGCTGACCAATGTCCCGGCCTTCCTCCATGCCGAAGGCCTGACGGCAGAGGTCGAGGGGCTGGGCGAGGTGGTGGTCGACATTGCCTATGGCGGCAATTTCTACGCCATCGTCGAGCCGCAGAAGGCCTTCCGCGACATCGCCGATCACACCGCCGGAGAGCTGATCGGCTGGAGCCCGAAGCTCAGGGCCGCGCTCAACGAGAAGTACGACGTCGTCCATCCCGAACATGCCGAGATCCGCGGCCTCAGCCACATCCTGTGGACGGGGGCGCCGACGCAGCCGGGGGCCCATGCGCGCAACGCCGTCTTCTATGGCGAGAAGGCCATCGACCGGTCGCCCTGCGGCACCGGCACATCGGCGCGGATGGCCCAGCTCGTCGCGAAGGGCAGGCTGAAGGTCGGCGACGATTTCGTCCATGAATCGATCATCGGCTCGCTGTTCAACGGCCGGGTGGAAGCGGCGGCCACGGTTGCCGGGCGTGATGCCATCATCCCCTCGATCGCCGGCTGGGCGCGCATGACCGGCATCAACACGATCTTCATCGACGACCGCGACCCCTTCGCCCATGGCTTCGTCGTCAGATGACGGGGAGGGGGCAGGGATGCGTCTGCGATCGAGGATGAATCTCTCGGCCTGACAACAGGGAAGCTGACTGATGGTGAAACCCGCATCCAGGGCCGGGGCGCGCCCGCCTGTGCGCTCCGCCGTCGTCCGGGCGATCGTGGCTGCCTCGGAAGGCGTGCTCGTGGTTGAGAAGGTGCTGGTCGCGATGCTGATGGCATTGCTTCTCGGGCTGATCCTTCTGAACGTCGGCACCCGCTATGCGGGATCGTCGCTCTACTGGGTCGACGAGGCTGCGGTCTATGCAATGGTCTGGCTGACCTTCCTCGGCGGGTCGGCCCTGACCCGGCTGCGGCTCGATTTCGCCATGACCCTGGTCAGCGACAGGCTGTCGGCGGCGAATGCGACACGGCTGAAGGCGCTCGCCCATGTCATCGCCTGCCTGTTTTCGCTCGGCCTCGCGGTCATGTGCTGGAACTGGATGGATCCGCCGGGTATTGCCGCGGCCGGTTTCGATGCGCGGAGCTATGCCGGCGACAGCTTCAATTTCCTCTACACCGAATACACCCAGACGCTCGAATGGCCGGTATGGCTGATCAGCCTGGTTATTCCGATCTTCTCCGTGACCATGACCCTCCATACGCTGGCCAATATCGTGGAGGAAATCGGGCTGTCGCCGAAGAGACTGCACCCCGGCTTCGGCTCGGCGGAAGGGGTCAATTGAGATGATCACATCCGCGGCCTTTCTTCTCGTCATGCTCGTCGGCGTTCCCATCGGGCTGTGCCTGTGCATTGCCGCCGCCGTCTATATCTGGGCCAGCGGCGACACGCTGCTGTTTCAGACCTTTCCCGCACAGCTCTTCGGGGGCGTCGACAATTACGGTCTGATTTCGATCCCGCTGTTCGTCTTCATCGGCGAGGTGATGAATGGCGGCGGGATCACGCGACGCATCATCAACATGACGATGGCGATGATCGGGGCGATGAAGGGCGGCCTCGCCTATGTGAACCTGATCGCCAACATGTTCGTCTCCTCGATCCTGGGCTCGGCCACGGCCCAGGTCGCCATCATGGCGCAGATGATGGTGCCGGAGATGGAAAAGACCGGCTATGACAAGACCTTCGCCGCGGGGCTGACCGCCTATGCCGGCATGCTCGGGCCGATCATTCCGCCGTCGATCATGTTCGTGGTCTATTCGGTTCTGGCGCAGGTGCCGGTGGGCGACATGCTGGCGGCCGGCATGGTGCCGGGCATTCTGCTGACCATCATCTTCTGCACCGTCATCGCCGGCATGGGCTGGTTCGTCTACGACTATCCGAGAGGCGAGCGTCTCACGGTCCGCGCGCGGCTGCGGATCATCCTCGGCGCCTTGCCGACGCTCTCGATCCCCATCGTCATCGTGGGGTCGATCCTGTCCGGCATCGCCAATCCGACCGAAGCGGCGGCCGTCGGCGCGGTCGCGGCGATCCTGGTCGGGCGGTTCTGGATCGGCGAACTCTCCGTCGCTCAGCTGCCGCGGATGCTGCTGCGTGCCGGCATCTATTCGGCGGTCGTGCTGATGCTGGTCGCTGCGGCTGCGGTTTTCTCGTGGGTGCTCGTCTACGGCATGGTGCCGCAGCGCGTGGCGGCATGGGTGCAGACGATCGCCACCGACCCGATCACCTTCATGCTGCTCGTCAACGTCATCCTGCTGGTCATCGGCACGGTCATCGACGGCGCGCCGGGGCTGATCATGACGGTGCCGATCCTTCTGCCGATCGCGACCGGGATCTATGGCATCGATCCGGTCCATTTCGGCGTGGTCGTCGTCATCAATCTCGTGCTGGGTTTCCTGTCCCCGCCCGTCGGTCTCAGCTTCTTCGTCGCCTCGGCAGTCACGGGGGCGAAGCCCGGCCGGATGTTCGTCGTGACACTGCCCTTCTTCTTCGCGGCCTGCAGCCTGCTGATCCTGCTGTCGATCTTCCCCGCCATCTCCACCGCCTTCGTCAAGTAGCCGCCGCCCCATCATGCCTCCAGAGGACAGACCCATGACGATCTCGCGCAGGACATTCCTCCGTAACACGACGCTTGCGGCTGCCGGTGCGGCCTCCCTCGGCACGCTGGCGGCGCCCAACATCCTGCGGGCGCAGGAGACGAAGACCTTCCGTCTCGGCATCACGACGCCGCCCGGCCATCCGTGGAACAATGCGGCCCTGAAGGTCGGGGAGATGCTGAAGGCCGAAACGAAGGGCCGGCTGGATCTTGCCGTCTTCCCCGCAAATCAGCTGGGCACGGAAGCGGTGATGTTGCAGCAGATGCAGGCCGGTTCGCTCGATTTCGGCTGGATCATGACGGCGGAACTCGGCTCCCGCATCCCGTCGATCGCCGCGATCAACGCGCCCTATATCGTTGATTCCACCGCCAAGGTGGCGAAGCTGGTGCGCGATCCCCTGGTGATGAAGATGCTCGACGTCCTGCCGAGGGAGACCGGCACGCTGGGGCTGGCCTGGGGCATCACCACCATGCGTGTCGTGTTCTCGGCCAGGGAAATCGGCGGGCTCGACGATCTGAAGGGCATGAAGCTGAGGATCAACACCACCCCAGCCTATCGCGATTTCTATCAGCTGCTCGGCGCCGCGCCGACGCCGATCCCGACGCCGCAGGTGTTTGATGCGATGTCCAACGGCCAGGTGGACGGGCTTGAGGCCGATCTCGATTTCTCGTGGAATCAGCGCTTCGACAAGGTGTCGAAGACCATGCTGAAGATGAACGCCATCTTCATGCCCTGTGTCGCGCTTGCCTCCGGCCGGGTCTGGAAGGATGTGCCGGCTTCCGACCGCGAGCTCGTCACCCGGCTGACGCGCGAGGCGCTCGACGCCCAGATCGATGCCACCGTCGCCAACGAGGCGCGGCTGCTCGAAGAGTTCCGGAAGGTCATCACGGTGAAGGACGTCCAGGTCGCGGATGCCGGCAAGGTCATTGCCGAATACGACCAGATCTGGCTGCCGAAGGCCCCGGTTCTGGCCGATCTGCGCGCGCTCGGCGCCACGCTCTGAGGCGCCGGCCCCAGCCATCGGCCCAGCGCATCCGCCACAAAATAAACAGGGCATCCGCCTGAAAATAAAGGGGGCCACCCTTCCGGATGGCCCCCTCTCCGTCACACCCCCTTCCCCCGAAGGCGATGTATCGGTCCGGCGGTCACGCGCGCATCACTGCTTCGCGTTGGCGTCCGCCCAGCTCTTCACCAGCTGGTCGTAATCGACCGTCTGGGGCTTTTCCTTCTCGTTCTCGATCTTCAGCTGCGGCGCGATGGTGCCGTTCTTCTTCGCCTGCTCGTTCCAGTAGGCGAGGTCATGTTCGGGGTTCAGCTTGGGGCCGAACTCACCCTGCACGCCGGCGCGCTCCAGCCGGCTCATGACCTTCTCCTGCTCGGCGCAGAGCGAATCCATGGCAGCCTGCGCGGTCTTGGCGCCCGAGGACGCATCGCCGATCGCCTGCCACCACAGCTGGGCCAGCTTCGGATAGTCGGGCACGTTGGTGCCGGTCGGCGTCCACTGCACCCGGGCCGGCGAGCGGTAGAACTCGACCAGGCCGCCCAGTTCCGGGGCGCGCTTGGTGAAGCTCTCGTGGCGGACCGACGAGTCGCGGATGAAGGTCAGGCCGACATGGCTCTTCTTCACGTCCACGGTCTTCGACGTCACGAACTGCGCATAGAGCCAGGCGGCCTTGGCGCGGTCGGTGGGGGTAGAGGTCATCAGCGTCCAGGAGCCGGTGTCCTGATAGCCGAGCTTCATGCCTTCCTTCCAGTACACGCCGTGCGGCGAGGGGGCCATGCGCCACTTGGGCGTGCCGTCCTCGTTCACCACCGGCAGGCCCTTCTTCACCATGTCGGCGGTGAAGGCGGTGTACCAGAAGATCTGCTGGGCGATGTGACCCTGGGCCGGAACCGGGCCCGATTCCGAGAAGGTCATGCCCTGGGCCTCCGGCGGGGCATAGGCCTTCATCCAGTCCAGATACTTCTGGATGGAGTAGACGGCCGCCGGGCCGTTGGTGTCGCCGCCGCGGGCAACGCAGGAGCCGACCGGCTGGCTCTTCTCGTTGACGCGGATGCCCCATTCGTCGACCGGAATGCCGTTGGGCAGGCCTTTGTCGCCATTGCCGGCCATCGACAGCCAGGCGTCGGTGAAGCGCCAGCCGAGCGACGGGTCCTTCTTGCCGTAGTCCATGTGGCCATAGACCTTGCGGCCGTCGATCTCGCGGCCGGTGAAGAACTCGGCAATGTCCTCATAGGCCGACCAGTTGACCGGCACGCCCAGATCGTAGCCGTACTTCTGCTTGAATTCGGCCTTGATCGCAGGGTCGCTGAACCAGTCGTAGCGGAACCAGTAAAGGTTCGCGAACTGCTGGTCGGGCAGCTGATAGAGCTTGCCGTCCGGGGCGGTGGTGAACGACTTGCCCATGAAGTCGTCGATGTCGAGGTTCGGGTTGGTGACGTCCTTGCCTTCGCCCGCCATCCAGTCGGTCAGGTTGCGGACCTGCTTGTAGCGCCAGTGGGTGCCGATCAGATCCGAGTCGTTGACCCAGGCGTCGTAGAGGTTCTGACCCGTCTGCATCTGGGTCTGAATCTTCTCGACGACGTCACCTTCCTGGATCAGGTCGTGGGTCAGCTTGATGCCGGTGATGGCCGTGAAGGCCGGCGCCAGCACCTTGCTTTCATATTCATGGGTGGTGATCGTCTCCGAGACGACCTTGATCTCCATGCCGGCGAACGGCTTCGCGGCATCGATGAACCACTGCATCTCCTTTTCCTGGTCGGCGCGCGACAGGACCGACTGGTCGCCGATCTCCTTGTCGAGGAAGCTCTTCGCCTCCTCCATCCCGGCCCAGGCCTGGCCGGCAGCCAGCAGCAGCGCCAGCGCTGCCGTGGATGCCATCAGATGCTTCCGCATAAGCTACCTCCCTCTTGATCAGCCGCGGATGCCGGCACGGGGCATCCGTCGTTCGAAGCAAGCCTCGATTGGTCTTCAGTCACCCGCCGCGCAGGGCCCCGGGCAGTGGGGTCACACGAAGCGGAACACAAGGAATGCGTAGATCACCGACAGCCCCGTCGCCCACCACAGGCTGGCATCCACAAGCCCCAGCCAGCCCAGATGGATGAAGGCGCTGCCCAGCAGCGAGATGAACAGGCGGTCGCCGCGCGTGGTTTCGAAGCGCAGCAGGCCGACCTTCGGCGCCCCGCCGGGACGGGCGTATTCCCAGACCCCCATGCCCAGCAGCAGACAGGCGATGACGACGAAGAAGATGACCGTGGGCCAGGTCCAGGCCATCCACGAGAAGTCGAACGACATCGGTGCGGCCTCCCTCAGACGCGGCCCAGGGCAAAGCCCTTGGCGATGTAGTTGCGGACGAACCAGATCACGAGCGCACCGGGGATCAGCGTCAGCACGCCGGCGGCGGCGAGCAGGCCCCAGTCCATGCCCGAGGCCGAGACGGTCCGGGTCATGGTCGCCGCGATCGGCTTGGCGTCGACGGTGGTCAGCGTGCGGGCCAGCAGCAGTTCCACCCACGAGAACATGAAGCAGAAGAAGGCCGCCACGCCGATGCCGCTGGAGATGAGCGGCAGGAAGATCTTCCCGAAGAAGCGCGGGAAGGAATAGCCGTCGATATAGGCGGTCTCGTCGATCTCTTTGGGCACGCCCGACATGAAGCCTTCCAGGATCCACACCGCCAGCGGCACGTTGAACAGGCAGTGTGCCAGCGCGACCGCGATATGGGTGTCGATCAGCCCGAAGGCCGAATAGAGCTGGAAGAAGGGCAGGGCGAACACCGCCGGCGGCGCCATGCGGTTGGTCAGCAGCCAGAAGAACAGATGCTTGTCGCCCAGGAACCGGTAGCGCGAGAAGGCATAGGCTGCCGGCAGCGCCACCGCCACCGAGACCACCATGTTGATGACGACATAGGTGATCGAGTTGATGTAACCCGAATACCAGGACGGATCGGTAAAGATGATCTCATAGTTCCGAAGCGTCGGCTCGGCGGGCCAGAGCGTCAGACCCGAGACGATTTCCTCGTTGGTCTTGAAGCTCATATTGACGAGCCAGTAGAGCGGCAGCATCAGGAACAGGATGTAGAGCGCCGGCACCAGCCAGGACCAGCGGGACTTCCTGCCCCGCTGGCGCATGCGGCGGGCCAGCTGCTCGTCATGCGTATCGGTGCGGGTGGCGGGCATGGCGGTGGTCGTCATGTCACGTCCTCGCGTCGTAATTGGTCATGACGGTGTAGAACACCCACGACAGCAGCAGGATGATCAGGAAGTAGACCAGCGACATCGCCGCCGCGGGGCCGAGGTCGAACTGCCCGATCGCCATCTTCACCAGGTCGATCGACATGAAGGTCGTCGAATTGCCCGGGCCGCCGCCGGTCACGACGAAGGGTTCGGTGTAGATCATGAAGCTGTCCATGAAGCGCAGCAGCACGGCGATCAGCAGCACGCGATGCATCTTGGGCAGCTGGATGTATTTGAACACCGCCCAGCGCGAGGCCCCGTCGATCTTGGCCGCCTGGTAATAGGCGTCGGGGATCGAGACCAGGCCGGCATAGCACAGCAGCACCACCAGGCTGGTCCAGTGCCAGACATCCATCACCACCACGGTGATCCAGGCCGACAGCGGATCCTGCACATAGTTGTAGGGGATGCCGAGCGATTCCAGCGTATGGCCCAGAAGGCCGATATCGCCGCGGCCGAAGACCTGCCAGATGGTGCCGACCACGTTCCACGGCACCAGCAGCGGCAGGGCCATGGTGACCAGGCAGAACGGCACGCCCCAGCCCTTCTTGGGCATGTTGAGCGCGATCAGGATGCCGAGCGGCACCTCGATCGCCAGGATCAGCAGCGAAAAGCCGAGGTTCCGGAACATCGAATCCCAGAAGCGCGGCGACTGCAGGATGTCCTTGAACCATTCGGTGCCGGCCCAGAAGAACTGGTTGTTGCCGAACGTGTCCTGCACCGAATAATTGACCACGGTCATCAGCGGGATCACCGCCGAGAAGGCCACCAGCACCAGCACCGGCAGCACCATGAACCAGGCCTTGTTGTTCCAGGTCTTTTCCATGGGCTCAGGCTCCCGTGTCGACGCGCCAGGCGTCGGCATAGAGGTTGATGCCGCGCGGGTCGAAGGTGATCCGCGCCTCGGCCGGGATCTCATCGTCTTCCGGCACCACCGCCGCGATCTCGTGCCCGGCCAGATCGGCATGCACGATGCGGTGGCGGCCGATATCCTCGACCTTGGTGATGGTCGCGGGCAGGCCCGTGCGACCCAGGCGGACGAATTCCGGCCGCACGCCCAGCTCCAGCTTCGCACCCGGCTTCGTCGCCGGTGCGGCGCCGATGCCGATCGCATGCGTGCCAAGTCGTGCCGTCGCCCCATCCAGGGTCACCGGCAGCACGTTCATGCCGGGCGATCCGATGAAATAGCCCACAAAAGTATGGGCCGGGCGCTCGAACAGCTCGTCCGGCGTGCCGATCTGCACGATCTGGCCCTGATACATCACCACCACCTTGTCGGCGAAGGTCAGCGCCTCGGTCTGGTCGTGGGTGACGTAGATCATGGTGTGGCCGAAGCGCTTGTGCAGCTGCTTCAGCTGGGTGCGCAGCATCCACTTCATATGCGGGTCGATCACGGTCAGCGGTTCGTCGAACAGGATGGCGCTGACGTCGTTGCGCACCAGGCCGCGGCCCAGCGAGATTTTCTGCTTCAGGTCGGCGGTCAGGCCGCGCGCCTTCTTCTTCGCCCGGTCGGCCAGGTCGATCATCTCCAGGATCTCGCGGACCCGGGCATCGACCTCCCGTTCGGGCACGCCGCGATTGCGCAGCGGGAAGGCGAGGTTGTCGTAGACCGTCATGGTGTCGTAGACCACGGGGAACTGGAACACCTGGGCGATGTTGCGTTCCTCGGTCGAAAGCCCGGTGACGTCGCGGCCGTCGAACAGGATCCGGCCTTCCGACGGGCGCAAGAGCCCTGAGATGATGTTGAGCAGCGTGGTCTTGCCGCAGCCCGACGGGCCGAGCAGCGCATAGGCGCCGCCGTCATCCCAGCGGTGGTGCACTTCCTTCAGCGCGTAATCATCGTCCGACTTGGGCGCCGGGCCATAGGAATGGCGGATATGGTCTAGGTCGATCAGGGCCATGTGTTCCGTCCTCCCCGGCTCAGACCGCTTGCGCCCGGGTGGCGGCGGCAAGCTGCACCGCGCGGCCCGTGGCGTCGAAGAACATCAGGTGACGGGGTTCCAGATACACGTCCAGCGTCTCGCCGATATCGTGATCATGGATGCCGGGGGCGATCATCACCCAGCGTTCCCCGGCGAAATCGACATGCACGAAGCTCTCCGACCCGTTGAACTCGGTTACGAAGGCGCGGGCGGCGAAGTGAACCGCGCCGCTGCCCCCCGGGGTCACCGTCAGGTGATGCGGCCGGAAGCCCGCGGTATAGCTGCCGTCGGGCAGCCGGGTCATGTCGCCCGGCACCGCCAGCGTCTGGCCGTCGGCCAGGCGGAAGACCGCGCCAGCCTTGGTCAGCGCCAGCGTGTTCAGCGGCGGGTCCGAGAAGGTGGTGGCGGTGATCAGGTCGGCGGGGTTGCGGAACACCTCGATCGTCGGGCCGAACTGGGTGATGCGGCCCTCGTGCAGGGTGGCCGTATTGCCGCCCAGCAGCAGCGCTTCCGAGGGTTCGGTGGTCGCATAGACGAAGATCGCGCCCGATTCCTGGAAGATCTTGGGCAGTTCGGTGCGCAACTCCTCGCGCAGCTTGTAGTCCAGATTGGCCAGCGGCTCGTCCAGCAGCACCAGCCCCGCCTTCTTCACGATCGCGCGGGCCAGCGCCGTGCGCTGCTGCTGGCCGCCCGACAGGTTCAGCGGCTGGCGGTCCAGATAGGGGGTCAGCTTCAGCAGCTCGGCGGCCTGGCGGACCTCGCGGTCGATGGTCGCGCGATCGGCACCGGCCAGACGCATCGGCGAGGCGATGTTGTCATAGACCGTCATCATCGGATAGTTGATGAACTGCTGGTAGACCATCGCGATGTTGCGCTTCTGCACGGGCACGCCGGTCACGTCGCGGCCGTCGAACCAGAGCGTGCCGCGGGTCGGGCGGTCCAGCCCGGCCATCAGCCGCATCAGCGTGGTCTTGCCCGAGAGGGTGGGGCCGAGAAGCACGTTCAGCGTACCGCGCTCCAGTGTAAGCGTGGCCTCGCCGATGTGGGTCTCGTCGCCCACCTGTTTGGAAACGCCTTTGAGTTCAAGCATCGCGGTGTTCCATGTCTCGCGGTCGGCTCGCTTTCGGGACGATGTGGGTCCGGGCTCGGGTCGTCATTCTGCGGCGGCAATGCCGGTGACGGGCAGGCTGTGCATGAAGTCGTCCACGGCTGCCCGCTGGTCTTCCGACAGATGCAGGCCGCGCTTGGTGCGCCGCCACAGAACATCGTCGGCCGTCCGCGCCCATTCGTGGGTCACCAGATAGCGGATTTCGCTTTCGGTCAGATCCGCACCGAAATCGCGCCCCAGATCCGCCTTGCTTCGCGCGGATCCAAGGATCATCCGCGCCCGTGTGCCATACAGCCTCACCAGTCTGCGGCCAAAACCGTCGTCCAGGAAGCCGTATTCGGCACGCAGCCGGGCGACCTCTGACTCGAAACCGGTGGCGGGGAAGTCGCCGCCGGGCAGGGTGGCGGTGGCGGTCCATGCCGGGCCGCGGGCGCCCAGCTCCGCCTCGATCTTCTCCAGCGCCGCCTCGGCCAGGCGCCGATAGGTGGTGATCTTGCCGCCGAAGACGTTCAGCATCGGCGCGCCGTTGCCGGGCGCGTCCGGCCCGTGCTCCACCTTCAGCACATAGTCGCGCGTGGCTTCCTGCGCCTTCGACGCACCGTCGTCATAAAGCGGCCGCACGCCGGAATAGGTCCAGACGATGTCCTCGCGCCGCACCGGCTCGGCGAAATACTCGCTGGCCGCGGCACACAGATAGTCGATCTCGCCTTCGGTGATCCGGATGTCCTTCGGGTCACCCTTGAAATCCTGGTCGGTGGTGCCGATCAGGGTGAAGTCGTCTTCATAGGGGATGGCGAAGATGATCCGGCCGTCGGAATTCTGGAAGAAGAAGGCGCGCGGATCGTTGAACTTCGCCCGCACCACGATGTGGCTGCCCTGAACCAGGCGGACATTGCGGACGTCGTTGCGGGCCAGCGTGCCCTGCAGCACCTGATCGACCCAGGGGCCGGCGGCATTGATCAGCATGCGCGCCCGGAAGCTGCGGGTGACGTCGGGGTGGTCGACGCTCTGCACCGTCACCGCCCAAAGCTCACCCTCGCGCCGCGCCGAGGTCACCCGGGTGCGGACCATCAGCTCCACGCCGCGGGCAGCGGCATCCATGGCGTTCAGCACCACCAGCCGGGCATCATTCACCCAGCAGTCGGAATATTCGAAAGCGGTTCGGAACAGCGGCTTCAGCGGTTTCGCGGCCGGATCGTTCCGAAGATCCAGCGTGCGCGTGGCCGGCAGCTGCTTGCGGCCGCCGATGTGATCGTAGAGGAACAGGCCCAGCCGCAGCAGCCAGCGCGGTCTCAGCCCCTTGTGATGGGGCAGCACGAAGCGCATCGGCCAGATGATGTGCGGGGCATTGCGCCACAGCACCTCGCGCTCCATCAGCGCCTCGCGCACCAGCCGGAATTCATAATGTTCCAGATAGCGCAGGCCGCCATGGATCAGCTTGGTGGAGCCGGAAGAGGTGCCCGAGGCGAGATCGTTCATCTCGGCCAGCGCGACCGAATACCCGCGCCCGGCAGCATCACGCGCGATGCCGCAGCCGTTTATGCCGCCGCCGATGACGAAAATGTCATGGACCGGATCGCCCGTCACCCGTCTTCCCTCCCCAGGCTTTCGCAACGCAGCATTCTCTGTGCCGCTCGAAAGTCTGTGAAGCGTAATGTGAAGGTAATACGAATGTCAAACGAAACTCGCGGCGCGCCGGCCGCGTGTGCAGGTCGGTGCGATATGCGCGTTAGTGATGACAGGCGCGCAAACCCATGCAACCATCCGGCATATGTCACGTCATTTTCGGGCGAGAGCCGCCCGGACATGACCGTTTCGCGGGAAAGTCGTCCATGTCAGCCGCCTTCAGACCGTCCGACGTCATCACTGCCCGTTTCGAACTCTCGGCGCCGATGTTCTCGGGCCAGGAGGGCGACAAGGGCCCGGCCGAAATCCGCCCGACCGAAATCAAGGCCGCGCTGCGCTTCTGGTGGCGCGCGCTCGCCTGGGGACGCGGCGTGCGCACGCCTCAGGCGCTGAAAGAGCAGGAAGACATCCTGTTCGGCGCGGCGGCGGATGAGGGCCGGAACGGCGCCGGCGGGCGGGGGCAGGGGGCGTTTCTGTTGAGAGTAATACCAATCTGCAATAATCAGAACCCATGAGCCCAGCACCTCAACCCGATGGACATGATCTTCCATGGCTGGCTGATGAGCTTGTTCCAGACATGGCAGCACAGGCGATGATCTGGTCGTAGGATTCGAAGATGCGGTTGGACAGCCAGTTGCCACGCATAATACCAATGAGCGCTGACCCCGACTCACGATAGGGGATTCCCAAGACCCGCGGATTGTGAGTCACTCTGGCAAACAGCCGGAGCGATCCCCATGGCAGCACCGATCCCCCTTCGCCCTGATTATGACGG